>DWVT01000181.1 GCA_019120075.1 Candidatus Mediterraneibacter excrementigallinarum | reverse complement strand
ACTCCTTGATGGGAGCTGTGACCGGAGAGTAGTAGGTCTTTGTGTTCTCACTCTCTATGGTTCCGCTGGAATTATAGACTTCCTGAACTGTGCCGCGGGTGACGTCTGTCACTTCGAGGATTGTACCCGTATCAGCAGTTTTTCCGCCTCCGGTGAGTGCGGAGATCCCGAATGCACCTGCAACGACAACGCCGAGGACCGGGAAGATGACCCATGCCGGGAGTTTTTTCTTTGGTTTCTTTTCCTCGTCCTGAGGTTCATCCAGAAGATCGATCTCTTCCATAAGTTCTGTATCTGTACTGTTTAAGATATCCTGTTCTTCATTCTGTTTGTTCTTTCCTTTTTTAGAAAACATGTGCAACGCCTCTCTTTCCCCCTGATATTTTATTCTTCATTCGGATTTTGTATTTCGTCAGATTCAACCCGTCCGTCCATGATGCGGATCACGCGGTTGACCTGCCGGGCAATGTCGTCATCGTGGGTGATGATGATCACTGTGCGGCCGCTTTTGTGCAGTTCTTTTAATATGTCCATGATCTCCACTGTGGATCTGCTGTCCAGATTCCCGGTGGGTTCATCTGCCAGGATGATAGGCGGCTGCGCGGCGATCGCCCTCGCTACGGCGACCCTCTGCTGCTGTCCGCCGGACAATTCGTTGGGGCGGTGCTTCAGACGGGTGCCGAGTCCGACCTTTTTCAGCGCCTGAACGGCAATACGGCGGCGCTTCTGCTTCCCTACTTTCCTGTAGATCAGGGGCAGCTCTACGTTGCCCACCGCATCCAGATTGGCGATCAGGTTAAAGCCCTGGAAGATGAATCCGATCTTCTTATTACGGATATCCGAGAGCTGATTGTCTGAGAGTGTGGAAACGTCCATCCCTTCCAGATAATAATGACCGGAAGTGGGAGTGTCCAGACATCCCAGCATATTCATCAGCGTGGATTTCCCGGAGCCGGAATGCCCTACGATAGCGACGAGTTCGCCGCGGTTGATGGTGAGGCTGACTCCGTCGAGAGCCCGGACTTCATTTTCGCCGGGATTATAAATCTTGTGGAGGTCGTCAACCTTGATAAGTGGTTCCATGAGTAATCTCCTTATAAATATGATTGTATTAGTTAAGTAATACAATAAAACCAGAAAGAAAAAAAGTCAATACTATTTTTGCGATGCAGAAAAAAAGCCATGCACTTTAGGGGTGCATGGCTTCATGTTCACGCCGGATCTCTTCAAAACAGTCCGGTGCGGTCCACTGGCTGTTGCTGGGAGTCAGGACCGCCTTGTAGGGGAATGGACCTGCCCCGCATTTCCTCAGGGCGGCGAGCGCCTGATCCAATTTGTTGTCGCCAAAGAAGCAGAAGACGAAAAGTGTGTCGGGCAGTTCATCTCCTTCATACGTCCCTTCAGCGGGGGACAGATCCTTTACGCCTGCGAGTACTCCCAGAGGCTGATTATAATCCTCCGGCCGTATGCGTCTGAGACGGATATGGAGGGGGAACAGCGCCATCTCGATCTTTAGAAGTTCCTCTCTGGCGGGAGGATGAAAAAGAAGTATGGTTTCTTTCATTGGATTTCCTCACCCTTTCTGTGTGTTCGGCGGTGACGGGAATCCTGTCACCGGCCGTTCTGTCATCTGATATTGTATCGGATTCCGTATATTCCGTCAACGCAAACGGACAGATGTAAGTTTCCTTTTTTTCTGATATACTGGAACCATACCGGCAGGAGAGAACCCTGTGTATATAAAAAGGAGGGACTATCTGATGAAATATTATGTTGAGGCATCGGCCGTAAAAAACGGAAACGGCTCAAAATCTGCACCGTTTCAAACGATCCGTGAAGCAGCGCGGCTCGCCTGCCCCGGAGATGAGGTCCTTGTCGGTCCGGGAATCTACCGGGAGTATGTGGATCCTGCAAAGGGGGGAACGCAGGATCATCCCATTGTTTACCGGTCCACAGTAAAGGGAGCGGCACAGATCACCGGAGCGGAGCCGGTGAAAACCTGGGAGAGGATGGAAGGAAATGTCTGGACGGTACGGATCCCCAACGGTGTTTTCGGCGGATATAATCCGTTTGCCACCCTGGTTTCAGGAGACTGGTTTATAGCTCTGAAACCTGCCCATACCGGAGATGTATACCTTAATGAGCGTTCCATGTATGAAGTGCAGGATCTGGAGAGCGTGAGGAACCCGAAAATCTCGGAGGCGTCCTGGGAACCGGAATTCTCTCTTTATACATGGTATACGGAGCAGAATGAACAGGAGAATGAGACGATTCTCTATGCGAATTTCCAGGGGAAAGATCCGAATCAGGAGAACGTGGAGATCAGTGTGCGGAGAAACTGTTTTTATCCGTCCGTAGAGGGACGGGATTACATCACTCTTTCCGGCTTTCGCATCAGCAAGGCTGCCACTCAGTGGGCGCCTCCGACAGCGTATCAGGAAGGAATGGTGGGACCGCACTGGTCCAAAGGCTGGATCATTGAAGACTGTGAGATCTATGAGTCAAAGTGCAGCGGGATCTCGCTGGGAAAGTATCTCCAGCCGGAGAACGACAATAAATGGCTGAAATGGAAGTACAAGGACGGGACCCAGACGGAGAGGGAATGTATCTGTCAGGCGGTGAATGAAGGATGGGACCGGGAGCGGATCGGGGCACACATTATCCGGCGCTGTGAGATCCATCACTGTGGTCAGACCGGGATCGTAGGACATCTGGGAGGCATATTCTCTCTGATCGAGGACAACCACATCCACCATATCAATGTCAAGCAGAATCTTGCAGGGGCAGAGATAGGAGGCATCAAGATGCACGCCGCCATCGATGTGACCATCAGACGGAACCATATCCATCATTGTACCCGCGGGATCTGGCTGGACTGGCAGGCACAGGGGACCCGTGTCACCTGCAATCTGTTCCATGATAACTGTCTGCCCGGAGAGTTTACGATCTGCGAAGGAACTTTTTCAGGAGTGGGCGAGGACCTGTTTGTCGAGGTCTCACACGGGCCTACGCTGATCGACCACAACATCATGCTTTCTGACCGGAGCCTCAAGCTGGCGGCTCAGGGCATTGCGGTGGTACATAATCTGATATGGGGGTCCCTCGTGGCGGTCGGGATCGGGACGGACAACGGAGCTCCGGATCTTCCTTCTCCCCGCTATACGCCCTATCATGTAAAACACGGGACACAGATCGCGGGATTTATGACGATCCTGCATGGGGATGTAAGATTCTATAACAATGTATTTGTACAGAAACCGATAAGGAAAGAGATGAAGGCATTGTCTTCTCTTATGGGGAGCGATGGGAATATGTGGGATGACTGTAACATGTTCTGCGGGACTTTCCCATATGACGGCTATCCGGATTTCCGGGAATGGGACAGACAATTTGAAGGATATTGTGGAAATGGAGTGCCGGCGGGAAACAAATATTATGACCATCTTCCGGTATGGGCTGGCGGCAACGCTTATTTTAACGGGGCGCGCCCCTGGGAAAAGGAACAGGGAGCTGTTGTAGATACGGCGGAGCCTATAGAACTGTCTTTAGAGGAGCGGGAGGACGGATGGTATCTGAAAACGAATCTGTGTGCGATACTGGCTGAGAAGAAAGTGGGGATCATCTCCACGGAAATTCTTGGCATGGCCTTTGAGCCGGAACAGAAATTTGAAAATCCGGACGGGACGCCGATCGTCTTTGACCGGGATTATTCCGGCGCTCACCGGGGAGTGCTGACAGTGCCGGGACCGTTTGAACAAAGCGAAGAGACGGAGAAAAAGGTATTCTGAGGAAGACTTCTTTCACGGTCTCAGGGAGATCTGCATATAATCATATCAGAGGCAGATTTTATAAAGACAGGGAGAAGACTGAGTTTATCTGCTCGTCATCAGGAAAGCGGGAAAGAGGGCGTTGACATGAGGATGTGTGAACTCCGGCAGAAAGAGGTTGTCAATATCTGCACAGGAAAGAGACTTGGATGTATCGTTGATGTGGAAATCGATGTGCGGTGCGGCGAGGTGGAAGCGGTCATCATACCGGGACCGGGAAAGATCTGCGGTTTTTTCGGGACAGACTGCGAATACGTGCTCCCGTTTTCGTGTATCCGCAGGATAGGACCAGATATCATACTTGTGGAAATACAGGAAGAAAAGTTTTTGCAAAAGTTATAGATGTTGTGTATAATGAAGGCAGTTTTAAGGAAAGGCGGAAAAGATTATGCGATGTCCATATTGTGGAAACCCGGATACAAGAGTGATCGATTCCCGTCCGGCGGAGGACAAGAGTTCGATCCGCAGGCGGCGTTCCTGTGACGAGTGCGGCAGACGCTTTACTACATATGAAAAAGTGGAGACTATCCCGCTCATCGTGATAAAAAAGGATAACAACAGGGAGCAGTATGAGCGGTCAAAGATCGAACATGGTGTCCTGAGTGCATGTTACAAGCGACCGGTTCCTGCGGACAGGATACAGAAGACCATCGACTCCATCGAGAGAGAGATTTTCAACCGGGAGGAAAAAGAGATTCCCAGCAGCGTGATCGGGGAGATCGTCATGGACAAGCTCAGAGATCTTGATCCGGTGGCATATGTCAGGTTCGCATCCGTATACAGAGAGTTCAAGGATGCGGAGACTTTTATGGATGAGCTGAAAAAGTTCCTGCAGTGACGGGAAGGTCAAAAACGAGTGATAAGGGCTGACCCGGTCATACTTTCGCTGAAGAGTATGGCCGGGCTTTTGTGTTTGCATGGAGCAGGAAGGCAGGAGCGCCGGTGATCTGTCCCGGATCGTCTCCTGTGATCCTGAAAAAAGGAGGGAATATGAGGACATATAAGCTGACGATCGCCTATGACGGAACAGCATATCAGGGCTGGCAGAGGCAGTCGAACACAGAACGGACCATCCAGGGGATCCTGGAGAGATGTATCTCGGAGCAGACGGGATATCCGGTGGAGGTGAACGGATCGGGCAGGACTGACGCAGGCGTCCACGCATCCGGGCAGACTGCGAGCGTGGTCCTCCGGGGAATCGCAGAGGCGGGTTTTTTTACGGAAAAGGTAAACGGAGGACTCCCGGAAGATATCCGGATCCTTCGGGAGGAACTTGTGAAAAACGGCTTCCACGCCCGGAAGAGCGCCGCGGGAAAAGTTTACGAATATCATGTGGATATAAATCCGAAGGCAGATGTGTTTACGAGGCGGTTCTGTTTTCATTTTCCCCGTGAACTGGATCTTGACGCGATGCGGAAAGCAGCGGGATATCTGACCGGATCCCATGACTTTGCGGCGTACACGGATAAAAAGGACGAAAAGTCCACAAAGCGGATGATTTATGCTATAATAGTCAGCGGACAAGGCGGCAGGGTGACGATCCGGTATGAAGGAACCGGATTTATGTACCACATGGTGAGGATACTCACAGGCACTCTGCTTGAAGCGGGATCAGGGCAGCGCAGTCCGGAGAGCGCTGCGGAAGCCCTGAGATCACGGGACAGACAACAGGCAGGCTTCCTGGCTCCGGCACAGGGCCTGTTTTTAAAAGAGGTGAGGTACAGGCAATGAAACTGATATCATGGAATGTAAACGGAATCCGTGCATGTGTGCAGAAAGGATTCCTTGATTTCTTTAAAGAAGCAGACGCGGATATCTTCTGCATCCAGGAGACAAAGATGCAGGAAGGACAGCTCACTCTGGAACTGGAGGGATATCACCAGTACTGGAATTATGCGGTGCGCAAAGGCTACTCGGGGACCGCGGTCTTCACAAAAAAGGAACCCGTCTCCGTCACATATGGGATCGGGATCGAGGAACATGATCAGGAAGGGCGCGTCATCACGTGTGAATTTGATGATTTTTATTTTGTCACGGTGTACACGCCGAATTCCCAGAACGAGCTGGCCAGGCTTGATTACAGGATGAAATGGGAGGATGACTTCCGGGCTTATCTGAAAAAACTGGAGGAGACCAAACCGGTCATCGTTACAGGAGATATGAATGTGGCGCATGAGGAGATCGACCTGAAAAATCCGAAGACCAACCGGAAGAATGCAGGATTTACGGACGAGGAGCGGCAGAAGTTTACAGAACTTCTCAATGCGGGCTTTATCGACACATTCCGCTATTTCTATCCGGATCAGACCGGGATCTATTCCTGGTGGTCCTACCGGTTCAGCGCCAGAGCAAAAAACGCAGGATGGCGCATTGACTATTTCTGTGTGTCAGAGTGCCTGAAGGACCGTCTGGAAGATGCCAAGATCCTGACAGATGTGATGGGATCGGATCACTGCCCGGTAGAGCTGGACCTGAAGGACTGAGGGCTCAGAACCAGACAGAAAAAGGCGCGGGAGTGCTCCGGCACGGAGCACTCCGTGCATCATAATGATATATATAAGGAAAGAAGGATTTAAAATGACAAAGATTGACATTATCTCCGGCTTCCTCGGAGCCGGAAAGACGACACTGATCAAGAAACTGCTCTCAGAGGCATTTACAGGAGAGCAGGTCGTGCTGATCGAGAATGAATTTGGCGAGATAGGGATTGACGGCGGGTTCTTAAAAGAGTCCGGCATCGAGATCCGGGAGATGAACTCGGGCTGCATCTGCTGTTCTCTTGTGGGAGATTTCGGCAAATCTCTGCGCGAGGTGGTTGACACCTATCATCCGGACCGGATCCTGATCGAGCCCTCAGGTGTGGGCAAGCTGTCTGACGTCATCAAGGCAGTGCAGGACGTGCAGGCAGAGATCGACGCAGAACTCAACAGTTTTACAACAGTCGTGGATGTGACGAAATGCAGGATCTACCGCAAGAACTTCGGAGAGTTCTTCAGCAATCAGATCGAGTATGCGGGCGCGGTGATCCTGAGCCGTACAGACAAGGCAAAACCGGAGAAGGTGGAAGAGGCTGTGGCCCTGCTCCGCGAACTCAACGACAAGGCACCGTTTATCACGACTCCCATCGCGCAGCTTCCGGGCAAAAAGATCCTGGAAACGATGGAATCGAGCAAATCCCTTGAGGAAGAACTTCTGGCGGAAGTGATCTGTCCCGAGTGCGGAGGACACCATGAGCACGGAGAGTGCTGTGATCACGACCATGACCATCACCACGATCATGAGCATCATGACCACGACCATGAGGGGCACGATCACCACCATGATCATGACCACGAAGGCCATGATCACCATCACGACCATGAGCATCATGACGGATGCTGCGATCATGATCACCATCACCATGATCATGCAGGCCACCATCATGCGGACGAAGTGTTTACAAGCTGGGGACGGGAGACGATCCATACTTATACAAAGGAGCAGATCGCAGAGATATTAAAGCAGCTTGAGAGCGACAGCTCTTATGGCAATGTGCTCCGCGCCAAGGGAATGGTGGCAGGAGCCGACGGAGAGTGGATCTACTTTGACATGGTTCCGGAGGAGCACGAGGTGAGGAACGGCGCGCCGGAGTACACGGG
The DNA here is from genome assembly GCA_019120075.1 of Candidatus Mediterraneibacter excrementigallinarum. GTDB lineage: Bacteria > Bacillota > Clostridia > Lachnospirales > Lachnospiraceae > Mediterraneibacter > Mediterraneibacter excrementigallinarum. The sequence goes on along the minus strand of DWVT01000181.1, from coordinate 18,917 downwards.
AAGGATCTGCGTGATCGGTGCGGAGCTTAATGAGGAGAAGCTGGCAGAACTGTTCGGCGTGGCGTAAGCCGGAAACACTGATGGAAAACAGGGAATATATCCTGTTTTCCGCTATGACAGGAGAGATAGAAAATGAATGAATCGGATGTAATGGTATATCTGATGACCGGATTTCTTGACAGCGGCAAGACCCAGTTCCTGGATTTTACTTTGAAGCAGGATTATTTTCAGATCGATGGAAAGACTCTGCTGATCCTCTGCGAGGAGGGAGAAGAAGAGTATAACCCGATGGAACTTCTGAAATACGGCGTGGTCATCGAGAAAGTGGAGGATCAGGAAGACCTGACAGAAGAGTGGCTGGAAGAAATGAATAAAAAACACGAGCCGGAGCGTGTTGTCATTGAGTACAACGGCATGTGGAAGGTCAGCGATTTCGAGAAGATGAAGCTGCCTTACGGCTGGGCCATCGAGCAGAAGATCACCACAGTGGACGCCAGCACGTTCCAGATGTATCTGACAAACCTGAAACCGCTCTTTGTGGAGATGGTCAGAGGTGCGGAACTGGTGCTTTTCAACCGGTGTGAGGACAAGAAGCCACTTGCGGGATACCGCAGGAGCGTGAAGGTTGTGAGTCCTCAGGCGGAAGTGATCTTCGAGGATGAGAATGGAGAAGTTGACAACATCTTTGAGGACGAGGTGCCCTATGATCTGAAAGCGCCGGTCATCGAGATTCGCAGAGAGGACTACGGGATCTGGTATGTGGATATGATGGAGAATCCGGACCGGTATAAAGGAAAAGTTGTAGAATTTACGGCGAAGGTGCTCAAACCGAAGTCCTTCCCGTCAAAAGTATTCCTTCCCGGGCGTATGGCGATGACCTGCTGCGCGGATGATACCTCGTTTCTCGGCTATGTCTGCCGGAGCGCATATGCCCCGAAGCTGAAAGCCGGACAGTGGGTAAAGGTGCGGGCAAAGGTACGGTTTGCAAACCTTTCAGTATACCAGGGCGAAGGCCCGGTGCTGGAAGCAGAGCATATAGAACTTGCAGAACCGATAGAGGAACTGGTATACTTTAATTAAAATGATGCCAGGCGCCAGTGACGCCTGTATGGCGCCGGCTGAAGCAAAGCGGAGATGTGAGAGTGCGCAGCACGGAACAATCCTAAGGCATCATAGTTGAGGGCTTTTGCCCCAATATGGAAAAGAACCTGACAGTAGGAGGTATTCAGAAATGGAAAAGAAATATGATGTGATCGCCCTTGGCGAACTGTTGATCGATTTCCCGATGAACGGGAAGAGCGAACAGGGAAACAATCTGTTTGAGGCGTGTCCGGGAGGAGCACCCTGCAATGTCCTGGCACTTTTAAATAAAATGGGTAAGAAGACGGCATTCATCGGCAAGGTAGGAGAGGATCAGTTCGGTACACTGCTGCGTGATACGATCACAGAAGCAGGGATCGATGCGTCCCACCTGATGATGGACAAGGATGTGAATACGACGCTGGCGTTCGTTCACACATTCCCGGACGGAGACAGAGAATTTTCTTTCTACCGCAATCCGGGTGCGGATATGATGCTGAGAGAAGACGAGGTGGATCCGGAATTTATCGCACAGACAAAGCTTTTCCATTTCGGAACCCTTTCCATGACTCATGACGGCGTGAGGGCTGCCACGAAGAAGGCGCTGAAGGCCGCGAAAGAAAACGGCTGTCTGATTTCCTTTGACCCGAACTTAAGACCTCCGCTGTGGAGTTCTCTCGATCTTGCAAAAGAGCAGATGGAATACGGTTTCGGATACTGCGATATCCTGAAAATTTCTGATAACGAGATCCAGTTTGTGTCCGGAAAAGAAGATTATGACGAGGGAATCGCTTACCTTCAGGAGAAATACAATATTCCGCTCATCCTTCTCACCATGGGCAAGGATGGAAGCCGCGCATACTATAAGGGAATGCGTGTAGAGAGACCGGGATTTACGGTGAAGGCGATCGAGACCACAGGGGCAGGGGATACTTTCTGCGGAAGTGCCCTGAACTACATACTGGAGCATGATTTCGACAACCTGACGGAAGATCAGTTGGGAGAGATGCTCACATTTGCCAATGCGGCGGCAGCTCTCATCACGATGAAAAAAGGCGCGATCCGGGCAATGCCGGAACGGGAAGATGTCATGAAGATGATCCAGGGATAAGAAGAGCCGTAAATATGAACAGACTGAAGAAACAGTCAGATAAAAGAATATGAGAAAAAGGGGGCCTCTCCGGAATAGAAGTCATTCCGGAGAGGCCCCTTTTTGTGCGATACGCCCGGAGGTCGACCGACGTGCTTGCACGAGCGGGCATCCATTTAGCGCGGAGCGAAGACGAGGTGCGGCGCGTTATGTCCTCACCCGGTTTTTGTTTCTCCACTCCCTGGGGGATACCCCGTAGACATTTTTAAATGCCCGGGAAAAATGCAGCTGATTTGGATAGCCTACTGCATTGGAAATATCTCCGATCGACAGGTCAGTCAGTTTGAGAAGTTCTGCCGCTTTTACCATACGGTAGTTCATCAGGAACTCCTGGGGAGATTTTCCGACGGTTTCTTTAAAGATCCTTCCGAAATAGCTCCGGTTCAGCCCGCAGAATTCTGCAATGCCCTCCACGGATATATCGTTCTGGAAATTCTGTTCGATATAGGTCAGCGCTTCCTTGATATAGAAATCTCTCACCCGTCCTTCCGGGGAGAGCTTCATGGACGAGGAGGAGCGGGAGAGATAGTCGATGAACAGATAGAGGTGTCCGATAAGATGAAAGGGAGACTCGCTGCCGTGTTCGGCAATATACAGGAGCTCTTCTTTCATGCTTTCACGCAGATCTTTTGACCGGGCGTGATAGACCGGTGAATCTTTTGTAAGACCTGCGATCTCGATGATCTCTTTTGCCCTAAGGCCGTCAAATTCAATCCACACATATTCCCAGGGAAGTTTTTCGTCTGCTATATATGTGCTGATCTGCCGGGGAAACAGCATGAATCCCTGGCCGCTTTTTATCTGGTATTCGCGCGTGTTTCCTTTTGCGTCGTCCGCAAACAGACGTCCTGTTCCGGAGAGAACAAAATGAAACAGAAAATGATTTCTGGCAGCAGGGCCGAAAGAATGGGCGGGAGAACACTGCTCTTTCCCGGACTGGTACAGGCCCAGGTCGACAAAGTTTTCATTTGGAAATACAGAAAAAATAAGGTCGCTCATATTAAAAATACTCCTCAGAATATGTAAATTTTCTACTTCAGTACATGTATAATATAGCAAAATGCGACCCTATTTTGCAATATAGAAAGATAAATCGCATAAAGGAATAAAACAGGGGATATCGCGGTATTTATGGGCGCATTTTGGAATGTTATAATTCAGCATAGAAACAGCAAAATGCTAAAAGGAAGGAGCTGAAACAATTATGAAAAGGAAAAATGCGATAAGTGCTGTCCTTGCAGTGGCAATGCTGACAGCCGCCATTCTTCCAGGATGCGGTTCAGGAGGAGACAGCGGTGTCACAGAGATCGAGATCCTTCAGTACAAGCCGGAGGCCGCCGCGTACTTTGACAAGGTGGAGGATGAATTCAACGCGACTCACGATGACATCCATCTGACGATCAGTTCTCCTAACGATGCGAGCACGATCATGCGTACCCGCTTTGTCAGAGAGGACTATCCGGACATCATCGGTATCGGAGGCGATATCAACTATTCTTACTATGTTGATGCGGATATCCTTGCCGATGTATCAGACTATCCGGGGATGGCTGACATCAAGCAGTCGTACATCGATATCCTTGAATCTCTGGAGATCGTGCCGACCGAAGGTACATACGGTGTCCCCTATGTAGCGAACGCAGCGGGTGTCCTTTACAACAAGGACATGTTTGAGGAGCACGGATGGGAAATCCCGGAAACCTGGGGTGAACTGATCGATCTCTGCAAGGAGATCCAGTCAGAAGGGATCCTTCCGTTCTACTTCGGATTCCGTGATACCTGGACCTGCCTTGCGCCGTGGAACTCACTGGCAGTAGATCTTGCTCCGGCGGATACCTGTAAGCAGGTCAATGCGGGAGAGACGACATTTACAGACGAGTACAGAGAGACGGCAGAAAAATGTCTTGAGCTTGTGAGCTACGGACCGGAAGATCCGGTGGCTTATGGTTACAACGATGCCTGTACGGCATTTGCCCGCGGCGAGTCCGCAATGTATCCTATCGGAAGCTATGCGGTTCCCCAGGTACTGCAGGTAAATCCGGAGATGAATATCGATTCCTTCGTTATGCCGGGAAATGACGATGCTTCAAAGAATACACTGAACTCAGGTGTCGACCTGATGTTCTGTGTGACCGCAGCATGCGAGAACAAAGAGGCTGCATATGAAGTCCTTGATTTCCTGCTGGAAGACGAAAATGTACAGGCTTATATCGATGACCAGAATGCGGTTCCGTGTAAGGAAGGCGATTTTGAGCTCGCACCGATGCTGGACGGCATGAAGCCATATATCGAATCCGGAAACATGACAGACTATCAGGATCACTACTATCCGTCCGAGATGGCAGTGGACGCGCAGATCCAGACGCTTCTGATCAATAAGGATGTGGATGCATTCCTCGCGAAGTTTGATAAAGACTGGCAGAGATACAACCGCGATATCATCCGCGAAGTTCAGGAGTATAACGAAGCAAACGGAACTGCCGAATAGGAAAGGAGCGGGGCAGATTATGAAAAAAGTAACCGACAGCAAGCGGACCTACATGCTGATCACGATACCGATCCTGGCATTATTTGTCTGCTTTAATACCATACCGCTGATCCGCGGTGTGATCTACAGTTTTACCAACTTTAAAGGTTTTGGAACATATGATTTTGTGGGATTCAGAAATTACATGGATCTGTTTACGGATCCGAGAATAGGAAGTTCCTATCTGTTTACGATCAAGCTGGCTATCGTTTCAACGATCCTGACAAATGTGATCAGCCTTCTGCTGGCGCTTGGTCTGAACAGCAGGATCAAAGGAAAGACATTCCTGCGTGCGGCTTACTTTGTGCCGAACGTCCTGGGAGCACTGGTCGTAGGATATATTTTCCAGTATTTCTTTACTTATATTCTTCCGGGAATCGGGGAAGCTCTCGGTATCAGTGCGCTGAGCGGCAGCATGCTTTCCAACAGCAAGACAGCATGGATCGCGATCGTGATCGTGTGCGCATGGCAGTCCATCGCGATGAATACCATCATCTATATCTCCGGTCTGCAGACTGTGCCGGAGGATGTATACGAGGCGGGAGATCTTGACGGCGCTACAGGCTGGAAGAAGTTCAGATATCTGACATTTCCGCTGATCATACCGTTCTTTACCATCAACATGGTGCTGTGTGTCAAGAACTTCCTGATGGTATTCGACCAGATCATGGCAATGACAAAGGGTGGTCCGGAGCAGAGTACGGAGTCTATCTCCTATCTGATCTACAACAACGGTCTTTCAGGCGGAAGCTTCGGTTATCAGAGTGCCAACGCGGTTGTATTCTTTATCGTGATCGTGGCAATCTCTGTTGCCCAGATGACTATATCAAGTAAGAAGGAGGAACAGTTATAATGTATGAGAAAATGAAATCAAGAGTAAACTGGCCAATTACGATCCTCCTGTTTATCGGTCTGATCACAGTGGCATTTCCGCTGTATATGACGATCGTCATCGCTTTCAAGCAGCCGAGCGAGATGACCAACAGTATTTCCGGTATTCTGTCGCTCCCGGCTAAATGGAGCCTCAGCAACTTCGCTCAGGCAATGGAACTGACAGACTTCTGGCGCTCTCTCGGGAACAGCCTTCTTGTTACTGTATGCACGGTCGTACTGTGTATCGTGCTCCACTCTCTGATGGGGTATGCGGTAGGAAGGAACAAAGCCCACAGCAAGTTTTATAACATTGTTTATCTGTTCATCGTAAGCGGTATGTTTGTGCCGTTCGCGATCCTGATGATGCCTCTTGCAAAACAGACAGCGGAGATGCATCTTGATAATTGGGCTGGCGTAATCCTTCTTTATGTGGTATTCTATATGCCGATGAACCTACTATTATATACAGGGTACCTTGTAAATATCCCGATCGCACTTGAGGAAGCGGCGCGGGTTGACGGAGCCAGCACATGGCGGACATTCTGGAAGATTATCTTCCCGGTCATGAAGCCGATGCACGCAACTGTTGCAGTTATCACAGCACTTGCAGTATGGAATGACGTTATGACGCCTTTGATCATCATGTCAGGAAAAGGACAGAACACACTGCCTCTGGCACAGCTGACATTCCAGACTCAGTTCGGAACGAACTACAATCTGGCGTTTGCGTCATATCTTCTGGCATTGATCCCGATCATCATCTTCTATGTGATCTGCCAGAAACAGATCATTAATGGTGTTGTAAACGGCGCGGTAAAATAAAAAAGGGGATACCCTGTCGGAAAAGTTTCAGCAGGAGGAAGAAATATGAGCATAATATATGACGACATGCAGAGGACGATCACACTTCATACAAAAAATACTACATACCAGATGCAGATTGACAGGTTTGGATTCCTGCTGCACCTGTATTACGGCAAAAAGGCAGACGGGTGTATGGATTATCTGCTGACCTATTACGACAGAGGGTTTTCGGGAAATCCGTATGATGCGGGAACAGACAAGACTTATTCTATGGATTCACTGCCACAGGAGTTCCCATCCCTTGGAACAGGGGACTACAGGACTCCGGCGTGTATCATTAAAAATCCGGACCGTACTTACTGCAGTGACTTTCGCTATGAGAGCCACTGCATAAAGGAAGGAAAATATGCGCTGAAAGGTCTTCCGGCAGTCTATGCCGATGACGATGAGGCGCAGACCCTCGAGGTCGTACTGATTGACCGGGTATCCGGTGTGCGCGCAGTGCTGCTCTACGGCGTACTGCCTGAGTATGATGTGATCACACGCAGTGTGCAGATCATCAACGGGAGTGAAGGGCGCATCTCGGTCAAGAAACTTGCCCCGGCCTGCCTTGATATGGTGGGGGGAGATTATGATTTCCTTACTTTTTACGGACGTCATGCAATGGAAAGAAATTTCCAGAGAATGCCGGTGGGCCACGGTGTACAGAAGATCGGAAGCCTGAGAGGAACATCCAGCCATCAGTACAATCCGGCTGTTATCCTTGCGGAGCATGAGACCACAGAGGACGCAGGCGGATGTTGGGCAATGTCCTTTGTATACAGCGGAGGTTTCCAGAGCGAGGCAGGAAAAGACCAGTATTCCCAGACAAGACTGCTCATGGGATTCAGTGAGGAACAGTTCGCCTATCCACTGCACCCTGGCGAGTCGCTTCAGTCACCGGAAGTCATCATGAGTTATTCTTCAGAGGGGCTGGCGAAGCTCTCGCAGAATCTTCACCGCTGTATGCGGACACATCTGTGCCGCGGGAAATATAAAGAAGTGGTACGTCCGATCCTGCTCAACAGCTGGGAGGCATCCTACTTTGACTTTACGGGAGAATCTCTCCTGAAACTGGCGCAGGAAGCTGCGGACCTTGGAATCGAAATGTTCGTCATGGATGACGGATGGTTTGGAAACAGGGACAGCGAGATGCGCGGGCTCGGCGACTGGAAAGTCAACGAGAAAAAACTGGGCTGTACACTTGGCGAGCTGATCTCTAAGATCAATGCCATGGGCCTGAAATTCGGTATCTGGATCGAGCCGGAGATGGTGAATGAGGACAGCGACCTGTACCGGGAACATCCGGACTGGGCGTTTGTGATCCCGGGACGCCGGCCGAACCGGTCCAGGCATCAGCTTGTTCTTGATTTTTCAAGAAAAGAGATCGTGGATTATATCTATGATGAAATCTGCAGCGTCCTGGATCAGGGAAATGTAGAATACATCAAATGGGATATGAACCGGAGTCTTGCCGATATCTATTCGGCGACAGCGGACAGCCAGGGAAGAGTCCTTCACGATTATGTACTGGGACTTTATGATTTCCTTGAGCGGCTTGTCAACCGCTATCCGAACATCCTGATCGAGGGATGCAGCGGCGGCGGCGGACGTTTTGATGCCGGTATGCTTTATTATACTCCGCAGATCTGGTGCAGTGATAACACGGATCCGATCGACAGACTGCGGATCCAGTACGGAACCTCCTTTATCTATCCTGCGTCTTCCATGGGTGCGCATGTCTCGGCATCGCCAAACCATCAGACGGGAAGAATCACACCAATGGAGACAAGGGGAATGGTGGCAATGGCCGGAACCTTCGGCTATGAGCTGAATCTCAATGAGATCAGTGAGGAGGAAAAGGATGAGATCCGCCGTCAGATCGCTGAGTATAAGAAGTATGCGGCTCTGGTCCAGAGAGGACTTTACTACCGGCTCACAAATCCTCAGACAGACAACCAGGGCGCATGGGAATTTGTTTCCGAAGATCAGAAGGAAGCCCTGGTCCAGGTGGTCGGCATAAGAAAACATGCCAATATGACCGTAGATTATATCAAGGTCAAGGGCCTGAAAGAAAATGCCATGTACCGGGATACAGAGACCGGAAGACTGTACAACAGCACGGCTCTCAGCGAAGCCGGCGTGCCAAAACCGGTGCTGCATGGAGAGTATCAGCCATACCAGTGGCATTTTGTGCTGGAGGAGTAAACTGACGGTAACAGACTAAGGGGCGTTCCCGGTCTGTATATCGCATCGCAAAACCGCTCCGCTTTACCTTACCCGTTCGAGTGTCTGTAACAGCATTCATCGGTTCGTTCAAAGGAACTCTCAGATGAATGCTTAACAGACAAAACGAACTGTGTTCGGAACGCTTACGCGGAATGTTTTGCTTATGTGATATACAGATCGGGAACTTATCTTGTTTTAACCGGTAAGTAAAAAATATGCAGATCGGGAGAGTTATCCAGAAACTGTTTTATAACGTCAGATGTTTATAGAAATCTCGTATAAGGAAGGGGAAAGCGGAATGGCTAAGAAAAAAGCGTCAGTAAGTGCAAAAATGCCGGCAAAGAAACCGGCTGTTGAAACAAAAAAGGCACCGGTGAAGAAGCCAGAGGCGGAAGCGAAAGCGAAGGCGGAGGCCGAGGCAAAGGCGAAGAAAGAGGCAGAAGTAAAAGCGAAGGCGGAGGCCGAGGCGAAGGCAAAGAAAGAGGCGGAAGCGAAAGCGAAGGCCGAGGCAAAGGCAAAGAAAGAGGCGGAAGCGAAAGCGAAGGCGGAGACCGAGGCGAAGGCAAAGAAAGAGGCGGAAGTAAAAGCGAAGGCGCAAGCCGAGGCAAAGGCGAAGAAAGAGGCGGAAGCGAAAGCAAAGGCGGAAGCCGAGGCGAAGGCAAAGAAAGAGGCGGAAGTGAAAGCAAAGGCGGAGGCTGAGGCGAAGGCGAAGAAAGAGGCGGAAGCGAAAGCGAAGGCAGAAGCAAAAGCGAAGGCGGAAGCCGAGAAAGCGGAGTCAGACAGGATATTCATGGAGCGTCTGCAGAGACACCACGATGAACTGAGATGGCTGTATATGGAACTTTACGGCAATGACGACATGTTTGCTGAACTCTGTGGTCAGATGAAATGGTACTATGATCAGAGAAGCGCGAAGCTGAAGAAACTGGATGCAGAGCGTGAAGCGGCCGGAGAGTGGTACAGAAAGCGTGATATGCTCGGCATGATGATGTACATCGACAATTTTGCCGGAAATATTAAAGGAGTGCAGGAGAAACTGCCTTATCTGGAAGAGTGCAACGTAAATTACATCCATCTGATGCCGTTCCTGGATTCTCCAAAGGGGAGATCTGACGGCGGATATGCCGTGGCTGATTTCCGGAAGGTAAAACCGGAACTTGGAACCATGGAAGATCTTGCCGAGCTTGCGGATAAGTGTCATGACAAGGGCATCAGCCTGTGCATGGACTTTGTTATGAACCATACTTCTGAGGATCACGAGTGGGCAAAGAGGGCCCGTCAGGGAGACGGGGAGTATATGAGCCGCTATTTCTTCTATGCAGATCCATCCATACCGCAGGAGTATGAGAAGACGGTTCCCCAGGTATTCCCGACCACAGCGCCGGGCAACTTTACCTATCTGCCGGAACTGGGACATTATGTTATGACTACATTCTATCCCTATCAGTGGGATCTGAACTACCGCAATCCGAGGGTGTTCAACGAGATGATGTATAACTTCCTTTATCTGGCAAATCAGGGTATGGATATCATCCGGATCGACGCTGTGCCCTATATCTGGAAGGAACTTGGGACAAACTGCAGGAACCTTCCTCAGGTGCATACGATCGTCCGCATGATGCGCATGATCGGCGAGATCGTATGCCCGGGAATCGTGCTCCTTGGTGAAGTGGTCATGGAGCCCGACAAGGTGGCTCCGTACTTTGGAACTGTGGAAAAACCGGAGTGCCATATGCTCTATAATGTTACAACAATGGCGACTACATGGCACACGGTGGCGACAAGGGATATCCGCCTGCTGAGAAAACAGATGGATATTGTGTGCGCGCTGCCCAGAGAGTATACCTTCCTCAATTATCTGAGATGTCATGACGATATCGGATGGGGACTTGACTATGCCACCCTGAAAGAGTGGGGCATGGAGGAAGTGGCTCACAAGAAATATCTGAACGATTACTTCCAGGGAAAAATCGAGGGAAGTGTCAGCCGCGGAGAACTCTACAATGAAGATCCGGTGACTGGAGACGCGAGGTTCTGCGCGACAACTGCATCTATGTGCGGTGTGGAAAGCGCCGGATTTGAGCAGAATGATGAAAAGATGAACTGGGCGATCCGAAAGGACCTGATGCTCCATGCATATATGTTCACGCAGTCCGGCATCCCGATGCTCTACAGTGGAGACGAGATCGGACAGGTCAATGATTATACTTACAAGGAAGATCCGGACAAAGCGGCGGATTCCAGATATATCCACAGAGGAAAGTTCAACTGGGATCTTGTAGATAACATCAAGGATAAGACAAGTGTTCAGGGACGTATCTTCAACGGACTTGAGAAACTTGAGAAGATCAGAAGAACCGAGGCGGTCTTCAACACAGACGCGGAAGTGTATACAAAGGACTACAGTGACACATCCATTCTGTGGATCGTCCGCAAGGCGGAGGGAGAAGAACTCCATGCAGTGTTCAACTTCAGTGATGAAGGGAAGACGATCTGGATGCCGGAGAAAGCGGTATACACAAATCTTATGACAGGAGTTACAGAGGAAGTCGAGACCGTGGAACTGTCCGGATGGGATTTTGTCTGGATGAAACGTTAAGTATCCATAGTGGAAAAATACCGGATCAAAAACTGTTTAAAAGCTTTTGCAAGACCGGACTGATAACGGCTGGGATTGAAAGAGAGCCAGATGACTCTCTTCAGATCCCAGCCTTTTATTTTTTTCAGGACGAGAGAGCGGTTTCCGTGGACATAGTTCCAGCTTCTGGCAGGGATAAGGGAGATGCCAAGCCCTTTTGCGACAAACTCGCACTGTAGGAAAGAGTTGTTTACCGTTGTGGAGTGCGGAGGTCTGGTCAGATTATTCTCATTAAAATACTGTGAAAGTGTATCGCCCAGACTGGTCGAGTCTGACGGGAGGACATAAGTATATTCCAGTGTGTCTTCGTAGGAAATTTCCCCTTCGATGTTTAGGGGATGATCCTGAGGCAGAGCCAGAAGGATCTCTTCCTGAAGCAGGAGTACTTCATTTGGCGCAAAGGCGGCTTTTTCTGATGAAGAGGCGGCTTTCAGGAGATAGTCGAGATCACTTTTCGTAAAATCCAGCGGATATGCAGAGATCACCTGGATGGCTGCGTCGGGTTGCTGAAAGCGGAACAGCTGGAGGATCGAAGGGAGAAGCTGAGAACAGGCTTCCGCTCCCACGGTCAGACTCAGATCCGGTTTCTGGTTGGATTCGTCCAGCTCTTTGTGCAGATCATCCCAGGAATCAAGGATGTCTCTGGCATGGCGTGCAAAAATGACTCCGTTCCGGTTGAGGACGATCTTTTTTCCTACCCGGTCGAAGAGGGGATAACCAAGTTCTTTTTCCGCATCTGCGATCAGACGGCTCAGAGCCGGCTGTGCGATGAAGAGTTCCCGTGCAGAACGGGAGATGTTTTCAGTCTCTGCGACATGTAGAAGACAGCGGATATTTTTTATGTTCATGACGGCTCCTTCCGTATATAGATCATCGTTTGATTCGTAACGCTATATATAATAAAAATGTTATATAATAACTGAATTATATATTAGCAAATAGATAAAGACAAGTATATAATGAAAGCAGTGCAAAAATGAAACGATCATTTATCAGAGGTGGAATGAAATGGAACAGATCATTGTACAGACAAAGCAGGGAACTGTATCAGGGAAAATGGAAGGAAGATTTGCCGCGTTTAAAGGAATCCCCTACGGGAAGGCAGCTCGCTTCCGGAGAGCGGAGATGTGCCGCTGGGACGGCGTGCTGGACTGCACGGGATTCGGAAAGAAAGCGCCGCAGATCCCGGCGCCTTTCCCGCCCAGACCGGAACCGGAGCCAAAGGATCATTTCGGGGAAGACTGTCTGAACCTGAATATCTATACCCCGGATACTGAAGGCAGCATGCCGGTGCTCGTGGATATCCACGGAGGCGCTTTCCAGAACGGGAGCAATCAGGATCATACGCCGGATAAGGTGGCAGAAGACAGGAATTTTGTCTATGTCAATCTCAACTATCGTCTTGGCATATTCGGGTATCTGTACCTCGGGCATATCCTCGGACCGGGGTATCAGACCAGCGGAAATAACGGTCTTACAGATCAGATGCTGGCCCTGAGATGGGTGCATGAAAATATCCGTGCTTTCGGCGGGGATCCGGAGCGGGTGACTGTGATGGGGGCATCCGCCGGCGCGAAATCCATCGCGGCTCTGATGCTCCTGCCCGAAAGCAGGACGTATTTTTCGCAGGTCCTGCTCTCCAGCGGCGCCTATCAGTGTGTCCGCAGTGAGGAGACGGCAGAGAAAGTGGCGGAGCGGTATTTTGAGTTACTGAAACCAGACGATCCGGAGGAAATATTGACCATGGATACGGAAAGACTGCTGGCGGCTCAGAAAGAACTGTGCGCATCCGGCGAGAGTACCTGTGTTTTCGGGCCGGTGGCGGACGGGGCAGTGATCCCGTACGAATGGGAAGAACGTCTGCACTCAGACCAGTACTGGTCCGGTCGGGCGATCGTAGGAAGCTGCAGGAATGAACTGGTCTTCTATAAATTTTTTGATCAGAATCTGCCGGAGCATGCGCCGTCGATCGCGGAAGGCCTGTTCGGGCTGAATGCAAAGACGGCGGAGGAAGATTACGAGAAGTTGTGTCAGGAGGTTGTGCGTGAAAAAGGAAACTGTGACGAAGAGACGAAGAAAGATCTCTGGATCAAAGTGTTTTCCGACTATATGTACCGTACATACAGCAGCCGCCTGGCGCAGATTCTGGAGAGGAATGGAAGCACCGTGTACAAATATTCTATGGAATATGCTCCTGCCATCCATTGTCAGGATCAGTCCTTTGCCTTTGAGTCCAAGGACGGAGGCGAGCTGTATCCGGATGAAACGACACGGGAGGAAAGGCTGCGCTTCGGGCATATGATCTTCAGGGCGTATACGAACTTCGTCATGACAGGGAATCCCAACGGCGAGGGCGTTCCGCAGTGGCCTGGATACCGGGAAGGTGAATTCCTGCAGATGCGCTGGGATGCGGAGTCAAAGGCGGTTCCCGAGACAGAGGACGATACGCTTCAGAGATTTCCGGAGCAGGTATACAGGCTGTGACAGAGAGGGACAGACGTAAACGTCAGACAGCGGAACAGATAGACGGATAAACAGTCAATACAATATGAACGGGAGAGAAAAATGGAACTTTCAATGATCATACTGAAACAGATCGTGCTCATGTTTATTTACATGATGATCGGGTTTCTTCTGTACAAAAAGAAATTTGTGACAAAACAGGGCAGCAAGGAGCTGGGGCTGATCCTGCTTTACGTGATCCTTCCGGTGGTGATCGTGAAAGCGTATCTTGTCACATTTTCCGCGGAGCTGCTGAGAGGGCTTGCGCTGTCGTTTGCGGCATCGCTGCTGGTACTTCTGCTGTCCATGCTGCTTTCGAGGATCGTATTTCGGAGTAAATATCCCATCGAGCAGTTCAGCAGCGCATTCTCCAACGCGGGATTTATCGGGATCCCGCTGGTGGAGATGACTTTCAATGATTCTATGGCAGTCTTTTACGTGTCCTCCTTCGTGGCTTTGCTGAATATTCTGCAGTGGACTTACGGTATCGTGGTCATGACAGGAAAGAGGGACAGCATTGCGCCGAAAAAGATCACCACAAATCCCATTGTGATCAGCTTTATCGTGGGGATCATCCTGTTTTTCCTTCCGGTGGAACTGCCGGAGGTATTAAACAGCGCAGTGGCAGCGGTCTCGTCCATGAACGCGCCGGTGGCGATGATCATCCTCGGAACCTATCTGGCGCAGATGAAGTTGAGGGAACTGTTTACGGACAGGATGGTCTATCTGTGCGCCGTCATGCGCCTGATCGTGATCCCGCTGGCTACGGCGGCAGTCCTGGCTCTGATCCCTGGAAATGAGATGTTGAAGATGTCGGTCCTCATCGTGGCGGCGACGCCGGTGGGATCCAATGTGGCGATCTTTGCACAGATGGAGGATATGGACTATACGCAGGCTGTAAAGGATATCTGCCTGAGTACGCTGCTGTGTATCGTGACGATCCCGCTGGTAGTGTCGGCGGCGGGGGTGCTTTTCTGAGACGAAATGAGAAAAACGCAGAGGGCGGGGAGGTGTATCCTGTCTGTCTCCGGCAGAAGAAAGAAGGGTTATCAGAAAGCAGAGTTAAATAAATACGGTCTAAAAAAGTTTGACATTCTAAGGTTCAGTGGATATAATAAGGACGAAACAAGGGCGTTTCCTCTAGGAGGAGAACGCCCTTTTGTCTTATATTCAGATCGTATTTGGAAGAAGAAAACTGCCAGAGGCAGAGCAGTTCTGTCCGGCAGATGATGAAAAGGAGGTTTTGATCTATGCAGGAATATACGAGAGGAGATATCCTGAGGATCGTAGAGGAAGAAGATGTGGAATTTATCCGTCTTCAGTTCACAGATATCTTCGGAACGATGAAAAATATGGCTGTCACTGTGAGCCAGCTTGAAAAAGCAATGGACAACAGATGCATGTTTGACGTTTCTTCCCTGGATGGATTTCCGGGTGAGGAAGATTCGGATATGTATCTCTATCCGGACCTGAGTACTTTTGAAATATTTCCCTGGAGACCGCAGCAGGGAAAGGTGGCAAGGTTTATCTGTGATGTATACCGGGCGGACGGAACGCCTTATGAGATCGACCCGCGGCATGTCCTGAAAAAAGAAATCGCCAGTGCGGAGAAGATGGGATATACCATGTATGTGGGGCCGGAGTGTGAATTCTTCCTCTTTCATACGGACGAGGACGGCATGCCGACCACTCTGACTCATGAGCAGGGAGGATATTTCGACGTGGGACCTCTTGACCTTGGGGAAAATGCCAGGAGGGATATGATCCTGACCCTGGAGGATATGGGATTTGAGATCATTTCGTCTCATCACGAGATCGCGCCTGCCCAGCATGAGATCGATTTCAGATATGATGAAGCGCTGGTGACGGCGGACAATCTGATGACTTTTAAGATGGTTGTTAAAACGATTGCAAAGCGGCACGGTCTGCATGCGACATTCATGCCGAAGCCGAAGATGGAGACCTACGGTTCAGGAATGCATATCAATATATCTCTCAGCAGAGAGGATGGGAGCAATGCATTCCGCGATAAGAATGACAAGAACGGACTGAGCAAGGAAGGATATTATTTCATCGGCGGACTGATGAAGCATATGAAAGCAATAACGTGCATCACGAATCCGACAGTGAATTCCTACAAACGTTTTATCCCGGGATACGAAGCGCCGGTCTATATGGGGTGGTCCGCAAAGACAAGAGGTCCTCTGATCCGTGTGACAACAGGCAGCGGGGATAATACAAGGATCGAGCTGCGCAGCCCGGATGCCACGGCAAACCCGTACCTGGCTCTTGCGGTTCTTCTGAGAGCCGGGCTGGACGGCATCAAGAATGAGATCATGCCTCCGGAAAATATCGACGAAAATATCCAGAAGATGACCCAGGAACAGCGGGACGCCCTTCATATTGAAGAACTCCCCAGATCTCTGAAGGCGGCGGTCAACGAGCTGGAAAAAGATGAACTGATCTGCGACGTTCTTGGGGAAAAACTGGCGCAGAAGATCATAAAAGCCCACAGAAAAGAATACCGTGATTACTATATGCAGGTAACAGACTGGGAAATCGCCAATTATCTTTACAAGTTGTGATACCAGTCTGAGCATGCGCCGGTGGAAGAACACACTCTCCGGTCATGCTCGCATGCACAGGAGAGTGTGTTCTTCCACCGGCATATGGCGGACGCCATACAGCGAGAAGAAGGGGCGGAGCCCCGGAATCGAGCTGGGAGGCGAAGACGGACGCAGAGAAGAAAGCCAGGGGCATGCTTGCATGCACAGGGGAGTGTTCTCTTTCCCGGGCATATGGCGGACGCCATACAGCGAGAAGAAGGGGCGAAGCCCCGGAATCGAGCTGGCATGCTTAGACGGAAGAAAAAGACGGAAGCTTAGAAGAAAGACATCAGGAGGTGAGAGCAGATATGAGCCATATCATTGTAGCATTCGGAAAGCGAGAGAATGCGGCCAATATACGGAATGTACTTGTGCGGTCCGGTATGGAAGTATCTGCAGCCTGCCTGACAGGGACAAAGGTACTCCAGTACGCGGATACATGGAACGAGGGAATCATAATCTGTGGGTATACTCTGCAGGATATGCAGTATACGGAACTCAGGGAATATCTTCCGGAAAGCTTCCAGATGCTCCTTATCGCATCGCCGGCCAAGTGGTCGGACGGTCTGCCTGACGGAGTCGTAGGCCTTCCCATGCCGATCAAGGTCTATGACCTGATCAATACCGTGGAAATGATGGTCCAGACAATGGAGCGTCAGCGGAGGAAACGGCGAGGCAAGGCACGGGAAAGGAGCTCGGGAGAAAAGCAGGTTATCGAGGAGGCAAAGGCGCTCCTGATGGAACGGAACAATATGACAGAAGAGGAAGCGCACAGATATCTCCAGAAGAGCAGCATGGAAAGCGGGACAAATATGTCAGAAACCGCGCAGATGATCCTGACAATCATGAACGAATAGTGTTATACTGACAGTGTGGGTGCGAAGCACGGAACAATCCGCAGGCATCGGAGTTGTGGGCTTTTGCCCCAACATCAGTGTATGTAATATGATGAATGAGGAAAGGCTGGAAGAAATATGAAATTTACGAAAATGCAGGGAATCGGAAACGATTATGTGTATGTAAACTGCTTTGAGGAGAAGATTGAAAATCCCTCTGAGCTGGCTGTAAAGATAAGCGACCGTCATTTCGGTGTCGGAGCAGACGGGCTGATCATGATCAATCCGTCCGAGAAGGCGGACTTTGAGATGGAGATGTACAATGCGGACGGTTCCCGGGGAGAGATGTGCGGAAACGGGATCCGCTGTGTCGGGAAATATGTCTACGACCATGGGATGACAGATAAGACAGAAATTTCGGTGGAAACGCTGGGCGGGATCAAATACCTGAATCTGAATGTAGAAAACGGGAAAGTAAGAAGCGTAAAAGTGGACATGGGAGAACCGGTGCTCGTTCCGTCAGAAATACCGGTTGTCTGTGACGGAGAGCGGGCAGTGGACGTTCCTATTTCCGTGGATGGAAAGGAATACCGCATGACCTGTGTTTCCATGGGGAATCCTCATGCTGTGGTGTATGTGGATGATGTGAAAAATTTTCCTCTGGAGACCATCGGACCGAAATTTGAAAATCATGAAAGATTTCCGAACAGGATCAATACGGAGTTCGTACGCGTGATCGACAGGAAGACTGCGGAGATGCGTGTGTGGGAGCGGGGTTCCGGAGAGACTCTTGCCTGCGGCACCGGGGCGTGCGCAGTGGCAGTGTCATGCGTGCTGAACGGACTGACAGATCCGGAAGTGACAGTGAAGCTTCTGGGAGGAGACCTTTTCATACAGTGGGACAGAGACAAGAACAGAGTCTATATGACCGGACCTGCTGAGACGGTGTTTGAAGGCGAGTGGAAAGATTGAGATTGAAATGTCTGCTTGCTGTAGAAACAGCATCTATTAAATACAGAATTCAGAATATTTGGAAAAACAGTGAAGCCGGAATTTGATCATTCCGGCTTCGCTAATTTTTCAACATAACTTTTTGACCGTTTACCTTGACACTTTCCAAATTCTGGAACACCCAGTTTCCCACATACGGGGAATACTCGATGACTACCGGAATCCAGCAGTCGCGTACGGACAAATAGAGAAACTGTCCGGGCTTAATGCTGATATTCTGCGGCTTGTTGTCATCGGTGATGTAGATTCCAGTATCCGGAGCGGCTTTTAATGTTCCGGTTACCATGACAATCAGCTCCTTTCATACAAATAACAGCAGAAATTTAATTTCCAAGTTTACCAGAATAGTGTATCCGAGAATTATGAATAAATCATGTCTAATTTTGTAAAAATTTTTAAAAGGTGTGTTAAATTCGCATAAATTCAGAAAAAACAAAACAAATCAAAAAATGTATAGAATTTAAAAAAAGTGCTTGATTTTTTCGGCGAGTTTGGTATAATAACCATGTTGCTTGTGAGCGACGAAAAAAACAACTGATGCGGAATGGTGTAATTGGCAGCACAGCAGACTCTGACTCTGTTAGTAGGGGTTCAAGTCCCTTTTCCGTAGCTGGGAATTTGC
>DWVT01000180.1 GCA_019120075.1 Candidatus Mediterraneibacter excrementigallinarum | reverse complement strand
CATACGAACCATACCACAGAGTACGATGACTGAGATAAAGTTCGGCGCATAGATCAGAAGCTGTATCTTCTTCCGGATCCCGGTCCTGCGGATCTGGTTCAGAAGAAGCGCCAGGATGATCGGTATAGGGAATCCCCATAACAGTCCGAACACGCTCAACTTCAATGTGTTCATCAGATAGTTCATAAAATCCGGCGATGAAAGGAAACGCCGGAAATATTCCAGTCCCACCCATGGGCTTCCGAGGACGCCCTCAATGACATTGTAGTCCTCGAAAGCGATCAGGATACCGCCCATCGGACCGTATTTGAAGATCAGCGTGAGCAGCAGCCCCGGCAAAAGGAAGAACACATACAGCTGCCAGTTCTTTTTCACATACTTCAGTTTTTCCCGCGGCGACTGCTTTGCGGCCGCCGTACTTTTCTTACGGAAAACTCTCATTTTTCTTACCCCTCCTGTTTTACATTTGCACCACTTGCACTTTTCGATCGATCTTTTTATGCATAGCTGTTTTAAAGGTTAAGGTAATAGTAACACCGTTTGTGCATAGTGTCAATATAATTTTTACATTTGTATCACATTATCGTGTTACATTTGCATCATTTTCATTAAATCATGTGTTATATGTCACTTTTTTATCTGTTTCTCACAGTTAAGCCGTTTTTACATTTGACAAATACGCACAAATCATTTACATTAAATGTAACATCATCAATCTGAGAGAGGTACTATAATATGGAAAAGAAAGTTACGATCCAGGATATCGCAGACGCATTGGGACTTTCAAGAAATACAGTATCGAAGGCACTGAACAATACAGGAGTTCTGGCAGAGGAAACCCGGCAGAGAGTCCTTGAGAAAGCCGCCGAGATGGGATACCGGCGTTTTATCTATCTTTCGCATCCCTCATCTTCCTCTGAGGAAAATGTTGAGATAAAAGAACTGGCACTGATCACGCAGAATATGCCCTATGGTTCTCATTTCGGGACTTACGCGCTGAATACCTTCCAGGAAAAGATCAGCAGAAACAATTACCGGCTTTCCATGTTCCCGGTAAGGGATACGGAGATATCATCCCTTCAGCTTCCCAAGGGTTTTAATAAGGAAAAGACTGCAGGGATCCTCTGCCTGGAAATGTTCGATCCGGAATACATCGAGATGCTGGACACACTGGGCATTCCCCTTCTTTTTATTGATACAGCAGCTGACACGGACATGACTCAGATCCGGGCAGACTTCCTTCTTATGGAAAATCATCTGAGCGTGTATAACCTGACAGACACACTGATCCAGAACGGTTACAGAAACCTTGCGTTTGCCGGGGAGCCGGGGCACTGCCGCTCTTTCAACGAACGGTATCAGGGGTTTATGCATGCCCTGAACGACAATATGCTTACTCCCGCCGCTTCCCAGTTTACCGGAAGAACTGTCTTTGATTCTCCCCAGGATCTTGAAGAAGCCATCAGCCGGACGATGCAGCTTCCGGACGTCTTTGTCTGCGCCAATGATTTCGTTGCCATCGACCTGATCCACGCGCTGAAGAAACGCGGAATCCGGATACCCGAGGACGTCCTCGTCACCGGATTTGATAACTCCACTGAGTCAAGGATCATCGATCCCCGCCTTACTACTGTGGACATCCCCAGCTCCAAGATGGGCTATATCGCAGCGGATATGCTGCTCTCCCGTATCAAGGAGCCAGATACGCCGTACCGCATCATGCACGTCCGGACCACGCTGAAGTTCCGGGAGTCCACAGGGGAATTGAAACTGTAATTAATTTACCTTTTTAAGCAAATCTTGATTTCCTGACATACTCGTGCTATACTATTTAACATTGCAAAGCCCACTACAGGCAGGCTGTCACCTACAGCCTGCCTGACACGCTAAGGCGAAAACCAAGGTCTATCGGGCTTGCCGCCGATTCCCGGCGTTAAATGAATCGAGTGTTCGAGACCTTCCACTCGTAAAACAAAACTAAAGGAGAACAGAAAAATGAAAAACAAACAGAGCAAAGTGCTGTTCATAGCACAGGCGGCTATGGTTGCCGCAATCTACGTTGTGCTGACTCTCGTCGGCGCGTCCTTCAGCTACGGAGAGGTTCAGGTCCGCATTTCCGAGGCACTGACCATTCTTCCGGTATTTACCCCCGCTGCAATTCCAGGATTATTTATCGGCTGTCTTATCAGCAACATACTGGGCGGATGCATCCTTCCGGATATCATCTTCGGAAGTCTGGCAACCCTGATCGGCGCGATCTTTACCTGGATGCTCCGCAACAAGAGCAAGTATCTTGCTCCGCTGCCGCCCATCATCGCAAATGTGATCGTAGTGCCCTTCGTACTCAGATACGGATATCAGGTGCCACTGCCGATCCCGTTCATGATGCTGACAGTTGGAATCGGGGAAGTGATTTCCTGCGGCGTGCTGGGACTGATACTTCACACAGCGCTGAGCAGATATAAAAATGTTATCTTCCGCGCGCAGGCATGACCGCTGCTGTTCATCACATGTGGAGAATTTTACGCTTTAAAGAAAACAAGACGGCTTCACAGGATTTTCCTGAGACAGCCGTCTTATTTTATATTTTATTTCTAATCTATCAAGCCTTTTTCCTCAAGAAACTCCTGCGCCGTTTCTGCCGGAGTCTTTCCTTCCACGTCCACCTGATAATTCATTTCCATCATTTCTTCTGTGGTGATCGCACCGTCCATCTCGGAGAGCACATCCTCCAGTTCGGGATATTCATCCAACACCTCATCCCGCACAACAGAAACCGCCTGATAGGGAGGGAAGAAACCGATATCATCCTCCACAACGACCAGCCCTGACTCTTTCAGCAGCGCGTCGGTTTCATACGCATCGATCACGTCCACCTTGCCTGACTGTATCGCCTGATACCGGATATTTCCTTCCAGTCCGTTAACCTCGGCAAAGGACACACCGTATTCGTCCGTCAGTTTCGGGAGAAGATCCTCTCTCTGGGTAAAGGCCGTTGTACATCCCAGACGGAGTTCACCCGCATACTCAAGAAGCTGTGAAAGCTTTGTGATCCCGTATTTGTCCGACACCTCCTGAGAAACAGCAAATACATAGGTATTGCTGAACCCGATCGGCTCGGAAACCTTCATATCAAACTGATCTTCCATTCCGTCTCTGACCTGTTCATAGACCTGATCTGTATCCGTTGACAGCCCCAGTCCCAGAACATTGGGCGCCAGGACGCCTGTATAGTCGGTAAACATATCAATGTCCCCGCCCTCCATGGCAGACATTGTGATCATTGTGCCGTTCAGATTAAATTTTTCTTCCACGTCAAGATCCGTATTGTCCTGGATGAGAAGGCTGTATATATTGCCAAGAATAAGTGTCTCTGTAAAATTCTCACTTCCCACCACTACTTTCTTCTCATGTGGTTTCAGGATACCAGACAGAGTATACAGACAGGGCAGGATAAAAATGAGGACAAATGCCGTCACTGACCAGCAGATTTTTTTCTTCCGCTCCTTTTCCGTATGGTAGCAGATTTTATCTGCCGGCTTTAGTCCTTCCGGTGTCAGGGCAACTTCAATCTTTCCCAGGATAAAATCTATCAACAGCGCCAAAGCGCACGCAGGGATCGCTCCCAGAAGAACCAGATCCGCATCATTCGCATTGAGTCCCAGATTGATAAACCAGCCCAGGCCGCCGGCCCCCGCAAACGCCGCGATAGTAACTGTTCCTACCGCTGTAACCGCAGATATCCGGATTCCTGCCATAATATATGGCATTGCTATCGGGATCTGCACTTTAAACAGAGTCTGGATCCCGGAAAGTCCCACCGCCTTGGCCGCCTCCATGGTACTGGACTCAATCCCCGTGATACCTATATACGTATTCTTTATAATAGGAAGCAGAGCGTAAATGATCACCATGATAATGGCCGGGCGCTGACCTATCCCTACAACAGGAACAAGGAACGCCAGCAGACCGATGCTGGGTATCGACTGCATAAGGTTGGCGATCCCGATCACAATATTCGCCGCCGTTTTTCTTCTGGTAATCAGTATCCCCGCCGGGATCCCGATACAGATTGAGAGCAGTACCGCGATCGACGTCATCTCCATATGCTGGATAAAAAGTTCAAGAAGCTCTCCTCTTCTCTGCAGGAATACTTCCAGCAGTCCATTCATAGCTCTTCCTCCTCATGCCGGTACCGTTTGCTGAGAGCAGACAGCAGAATACTTTTCGTAAGAAATCCTTTCAGCTCCCCACGCCGGTTTAAAACCGGTATGATCCCGGACCTGTCATAGTCGATCCTGTCAATGATCTCCTGCAATGTCGTATCTTCAAATACAAAACGATAATCCATCGACAGCACTTCGCTGAGACGCAGCGCCATTTTTCTGTCATCCAGTTTCTGCAAATCCTCAAGCCACACAACGCCCTCCAGTATCTTTCTCGGCCCGGCTGCGGTGACAAGAACACTGTTGATCCCATTTTTCCTCATTGTCTGAAGGGCCTGAAGCGCCGTCCTGTCTTTTGAGAGCGATACCGGTTTCAGACTCATGATATCTGAAGCGTGGATATAACTGGGATTTCCCCAGAGCCGGTTCCTTCCCACAAATTTCTCCACATAATCATCGGCGGGGTGCTTCAGGATTTCCTCCGGCTGGCCGAGCTGGGCCACCCGTCCTTCCTCGATTACACAGATCTTGTCCGCACACTTGATTGCTTCATCCATATCATGAGTGACGAAAATAACCGTCTTTTTGTATTCCTTCTGGAGCTTCACGATTTCATCCTGAAGCTCCTCCCGCGTCAGCGGATCAAGAGCGGAAAACGGTTCGTCCATCAGGATCAGATTCGGATCAAGAGCAAAAGCCCTGGCTACCCCGACTCTCTGTCTCTGACCACCGGAGAGCTGACAGGGATAGCTGTTGCAGTAAATCTTCGGATCCATATTGACCATATCCATCAGTTCAAAAACACGGTCTACTCTTTTTTCGGCCGGTATGTCTCCTATCTTCAGCACAAGCTCCAGATTCTCCTTCACCGTAAGATGCGGGAAAAGCCCCCCATCCTGAAGGACATATCCGATCTTTCTTCTGAGCAGTGTTCCCTGTATGTCCCGTATACTGTGCCCGTTTATAATGATATTGCCTCTGTCCATGGGCAGGAGTTTATTTATCAGTTTCAGGAGCGTCGTCTTTCCGCAGCCGCTTGAACCGATGATAACGATAAACTCGTTATCCCCTACAGTCAGGCTGATATCCCGCAATACCAGCTTGTCCTTATATGATTTTGAAACATGTTCTATCTTTATCATTTTCCTCACACATCCCGCCCGGATAGATTTTGTATCTACAGTTCCACGTCGTTTACCATCCGGAACACCTTGTCCTTCTCCTTCTTCAGGATATAGACCAGGTTTTCCGCCCCGATTCTCTGGCATTCAAACAAAGCCTTATCGGAATAGAATGCGCTGTGAGGTGTAAGTATAACATCTTCCCTTCCTACAAACGGAGATTTCTTTGTGTTTTCGTCTGTCTCCTCCACAAGCACATCCAGTCCTGCCCCAAATACTTTTCCCGTATCCAGCGCTTCCAGAAGAGCCTCTTCATCGATCAGTTGTCCTCTTGACACATTGACAATGACAGGCTTCTTTTCCATCATCTGAAACGCATCCCGGTCCAGGATATTTTCATTGTCCGGTGTAAGTCTCATATTGAGGGTGATAATATCTGATCTCTTATACAGTTCTTCTTTTGTGACCAGTTCTACTCCCAGCTCTTCAGCTGCTTTCTCCGGCCACGAAGGACTGTATGCTATAATATGGAAGCCAAATCCCTTTGCTCTTTTTGCCACGGCTTTTCCGATCTTCCCCAGCCCCATGATTCCAAAGGTACAGTCCTCCATCCGCTTCATCCCGGAAGTGGAATTGTAATCATATTTATGTTTATATTCGATCTCTCTGTCGTAATGTTTCAGTTTTCTGGACACCGCCAGGGCAAGCGCCATTGTATGGTCCGCCACCTCCTGAGTGCAGTATTCTCCGATGACTGCCACCGCGGTTCCCTGTTTCTGAGCGGCGTCGGCGTCCACAAAATTATATCCTGTCGCTTCAATGGAAATTCCTTTCAGGTTCGGGTTGCTCTCGATCACTTCCGCCGGGAATTCCAGGTAGGATGTCAGGATTCCGTCTGCGTCGCTGATCGCGCGCTTCAGATCCTCTGCATCCCCGTTGTATTCATATGTCTCTATCTCTATATCATCCCCGAGACCCTTTCTGAAAAAATGCTTTTCAATCTCAAGATCCCTGTTGAGGGGTTCCTTGTAATCTGCAATCACAATTTTCATATTTCAATCTTCTCCTCTGAAATTATTTTTCTCCGTCTGCTGCTTCCTATATGCATCATGGGATTTCTTTATTGTGTCAAACAAATCAGGCTCATAGGCAAGTCTTGCCACGTAACTCGCAATTACCTTCGCGCCCCTTAGCAGTGTCTCCTTTGCATTCTCACCATGCATACATGCTTCAAACTCTTTGGTATGCATCTCTGTTCCGGGGGCCACGCCCTTGATCTGAAGATGAAAGGTAGGGATCAACGTATCCACATTTCCTGCATCTGTTGATCCTCCGGGCGTCTCAAATTCCGTAACATTCTCACCCAGCGCTTCAAACGTTTCCTTGATTGCTTTAATAGCCGGCGGATTATAATACAGTTCCGCAAACGTCGGATATCTCTGCTCGATCTCATATGTCACTCCGACGCCATCTGCGATTCCGCCTGCCAGTTTTCGGATCCAGCCTCTGAGTTCTTCTAGCTCTGTCAGATTGGCTGCCCGTGTGTAATAATCCAGAGACGCGCTGTCCGGGACAACATTCGGCGCTTTCCCGCCTTCTGTGTTACCTGTCTATTTGGCTGCTCTCTTGTGGTAAGCTCTGTAAAGACCGAAGCTGATTACGGTTACAATGAAGCAGAATGCCGTCAGGATGGCAAAAATCGTCATATAGCCTGCATTTCCGTTTGAGTCAAGGATCTGTCCGAAAAATGTCTGAAGGAACATATCTGGCAGATATCCAACAATCGACGCGATACCGATTGCGGTTCCCGCTGTCTTTACCGGAATATTGATCTCATGCATTGCCGAGAACATAACGCCGTACAGGCACATGCTGAACAATCCCGGTATCAGTGTCAGGATCGCGATCAGCCATCCGTTCGCGTCTGTTCCCGTCACTATGACAAGGAGGATAGATACACCCAGTACAAAGGATCCTGCAGAGAACCATTTCAGTGTGGAATGGAAAACCTTATCCACCAGAATTCCTCCGATCGGAGCGGCAATCAGCATGACCACATAAGATCTGACGATCTGGAGATATCCTGCCGTTGTCTCTGAAAAGCCGATAACGTTCGTCAGATACGGTGTAAAATAGGAAGCGCAACTGTACACACCGTAGATACAGAAGAATGCGATGGAGATCAGCCACACAGCCGGGTTGGTCAGCACGGACTTCAGATCCGAGAAGTGGAATTTATCTTCCTCGGCTGTCTGCTCCACTTTTTTGCCCTTCTCATCCAGCAGGAACATCAGCAGGACCGCACAGATCACTACGGACGCGCACATTACGACCAGCGCCCAGGTAAATCCTGTCTTCTCATTTGAAAATCCGCCGTAAACCTTCAGCGCAAGTGCGTTGATCACCGCGCTTGCTGTTCCGTTAGCAGCGTAATACACCCCATACATCCTGCCCTGTTCTTCATCCGTACCAACCATGCGGACCGCTTTCAGGATTGCCGACCAGAAGATGAATCCGGTTCCGAACGCAAACATCAGCCATACGAAAAGCCCTACCGCATAACTCATGGAGAAAGCAAACAGAAGTCCGCACACTGCAGTTCCGAGAAGGGACAGGATGACCGCCTTTTTCGGAGACACCTTATCTGACAGGATTCCTCCCGGGATGTACAGGATCACACATCCGATGGCGTACATGGAAAGTAAAAATCCTGACTGGGCGTTTGAAATCCCAAGCACATTTGTTATCGCATCATAAAATACATATTTGATATACGGCAGGGTATAGATTGCTCCGCCGGCCGCACCCAGAACGATAAGCGTCAGATACTTTCTAAAACTTCCTTTCATTATTATTCACCCTCTTTTTCACTCAGTGTTCTAAATGCTTCCTCAAGTTCCTTTAATACTTCTTTATTCTGCTCGGTTGTTCCAATGGAGATTCTGATATGCTTGTCATATCCCCATCCGCCGCAGGGTCTTACGATGATTCCCTTTCTGAGAAGAAGTTCCGCCACATCATCTGCATTGTACGGAGTGGAGAAGAATACGAAGTTTGCCTGAGAAGGATAGCACTCGCATCCCATCTCTGTCAGTTTTTTATTCATCATCTCACGGTCCGCCTTCATGATCTCGCAGTATTTCTTACAGTTTTCCTGATCTTTCTCCAGAAGTGCGCATGCACCAGCAAGTCCGATACGATTTGCGTTAAACGGCTCGCTGACAGTATCATACCAGTTTACCAGCTCCGGATTCGCGATAAGATATCCGATTCTGCCGCCTGCAAGCCCATAATATTTGGAGAATGTCCTGATCCCGATCACGTTCTTGCCTTCTTTGATATATTTTACTGTATCCGGAAGCAGCTCCTGATCCGCGAACTCTGCATATGCCTCATCAATGATAAGCCAGCAGTTTTCCGGAAGCTGATCCACAAACCAGTCAATATCCTCTTTCGGGACTACAGATCCTGTCGGATTGTTCGGGTTGCAGAGCCATACGATCTTCGTCTTATCAGACAAAGCTTTTGCAAAATCTTTCATATCAATCTCATATTTATCCGTCAGAGAAACTTCGACAACCTTTGCTCCCATGATCTTTGAGATTTCTCTGTACAGACGGTAGGACTGCTGAGGAACGATCACCTCATCTCCGTCCTCCAACAGAGTCTTTGCAATACTGTCCAATACGTTTCCAGCGCCGTGCCCCAGGCTGATCCAGTCGCTGCCTACGCCGAATTTCTCTGCCAGCAGTTCCTTCAGGTGGATATAATTTCTCTCCGGATAGATATTCAGAAGAGCTATCTCCTCTTCCATCGCTTTTTTTGCATTTTCGTAAGGGCCATACTGGTTCTCATTAGATCCAAGTTTTATAACTTTCTGGAGGCCATATTCTCTCATAACCTCATCCATACTTTTCCCCGATACATACTTCTCGCAACCATATGCCTGCTTTCTGATTCCTTTTACCATCTTTCCTTCATCCTTCCGCATTTTTATAGTAATTCCCGCGTAAATAAACGCGCACCAACAAAAAAAGACGCTGCACTTCCCCCTAACGGGTAATTGCAACGTCCTTGTTGTTAGACGTATCATAATAAAATTAGTAAAACGAGTCAATAAAAAATCGCCATTTTTTAGTTATATTATTCTATTTTTCAGTTTCACATTATTTTATTAGGATGTATCCTTATTTTTTAAGGCGTTCTATCTATGTCCTCCGATTCAATCTGTAATCCCCTGTATTCGATGATCTCCGAAAAAACAATATAGGTTTTTGTTTCACCAAATTCCTGCAGGCTTTCAACAAACGCACTGATATCCCTGGTTCTCGGAAAAACTCCTTCTATAAGCATATCGTAATCCCCGGTAATGCAGTGGCATGCCACCACTTCCCTGCTCTTTTTCACATGTCTGAAAAAATCCGCTCTGCGTTTTACCTTCACCTGAACCTGGATAAAAGCACGGATCGGATATCCCGCCATCTCAGTATTTATAACAGCATGATAACCGGAGATCACTCCGGACTCCTCCATCTTCTGTATCCTTGCCGCAACTGACGGTGCCGACAGGCTGACCCGTCCCGCAAGTTCTTTTACCGTCATTCTCGCATTTTTCTGGAGCAGTGCCAAAATCTTTCTGTCGATGCTGTCCATAACTCTTCTGCCTTTCTGTACTCCTTTTATTCCTTGTCCAAATCACGGTACTCCTCGTGTTCCTTCCGAATCTCACTCAGAAGTTCCGGATCCTCTGCCAGTCTCTCTATAATGCGTATGATCACTCTTGCCGCCTGTTCCATTGCCATTCTTCCATTTTCCGACTTGACCAGTTCTCCAAATTCTTTCGAATACAATGCAATTTCTTCATGCCCCAAAGAGATCATGGGATGAAAAACAGGAATAACCTGATCCACATTTCCTATATCGCTGGAACCGGCAGGTTTCTGTTGTTCCTCCCATTCCATTCCCTCTTCTGACATGATATCACAAATCAGGTCGTGGGCTTTTTTCCCCAGAAACAGCTCTGCATATGTAGGAGTCATCTGTGCAGTATCATAGGTTGTTTCCGTCGCAATAGCTGCTCCTCTGGCACAGTTGATAACTCTGTTCTGAAGATGTTTCAGTTTTTCAATGGTGGCTGCGCGAAGATATATGTATCCGACTGCTTTTGCCGGGATCTGATTCGGGATCACTCCTCCTTCCAGAATCACCCCCTGGATTTGATCATCCGGCTCCAGAACCTGGCGAAGCATATCTGTTGCATGAAAGAACAACTGCAGTCCGTTAAGCGCATTGGCTCCCTTCCACGGCTCCACAGATGCATGGGCTGCTTTCCCATAGTAATTGATCACCAGGTCGCTGGATGCAAGGTTTTTAAAAGACGGCTGATTCACATTATTCATATGCGCAATGACCGCGCACTCATATTCATTGAACACGCCTTTCTGGAGCAGCGAAATTTTTCCTCCATGAACCTCCTCTCCAGGCGTCCCGATCAGGTCAAGCTGAAACGGAAGATCCTCCCGGAGTTCATACAGCGCATTCACGCAGATAATACTGGCAGCGCAACTCAGAGAATGGCCGCACGCCTGCCCCAGACCCTCGATGGAATCATACTCGCAGAGTACCGCGATCTTCGGCTTTTTCTTTCTGCCCTTTCCTTTTCTGACCGCCCGGAAGGAATATTTCCCCCCCTGGCAAGGACTCTCCACCCTGTATCCTCTTTTTTTCAGCAGATCGATCAGGTAACGGCTGCTCTCTTTTTCCTGTCCGGAAACTTCCGGATGATCATTCAGCCATGTTGCGATCTGCCATCCTTCTTCATAATACTTTTTCAGGTCTTCTTTTTCTGTTACACTTTTAACTTCACCGGCCATCTCTCTGCCTCCCGACTACTGTATATACCCGATAAACGTATTTCCGCTTCCTTTTACCATATCTTCCATCTCGTTCACGCTCACCGTCTCTTCCTCTCCGGTATCCGGATCGATATAGGTGATATCCGTTCTGGTATATCCGGTCAACAGGATTGCATGGCTGGAATCTGTCATGGCGATCATCGGGCACCCTTTATTGATCACATACAGTACCTGATCCAGGGCGCATCCTGTCAGATCCACCTGATGCGCATTGTAATGTTCCATATAGCTCTCGCATGCCTGGAGGGATGTCTCCCCACTCTGTGTCCGGAATGGTTCCACATCGATGGAATAGGACAGATCCCGGTTTCCGCTCTCCCAGATATAAGCCTGATCAGAGGAAATGACCACTCCGGAAATATTTGCCGCGGCCTGGATCGCGTTTCCGGCATTATCATAGATCCCTTCCAGCTCTCCCATTCCATATACATAGAATTTTACGCCCTCGCTTCCTCCACTCAGGGTAATAGTCAGCGGTTTGCCCGAAACGAGTTCATTTGGAGTGAGGATTTCCGGTTCTGTATTTTCAATCCCTTCCGTAAATGTCAGTCTTTCCTGCGTCTGCATCCGCTCTGTGGTATAAGTCGAAAGTGAGATTGTGCTGTCCGACCGCTCTACATTATTTGTAATAAACTCCTGATTCGTAGACTGATACGTACTTCCGTTCTTTCGCACCCGGTTCAGTGTTACCATATTCCCTTCTACAAGGATACCGGTTGTATAGATATTGTTATCAGTAAAAGAATACGATGCCTCTGTCTCATTATCCGCATTACGGATCTCCAGTTCATACATCGGGGTGATCTCCTCACCGGACGCCGTTGTCCCCGCATCATCCGGATTGATCTTCCCATAGATAAAATCCCCGTTTACAAATCCCAGCGGCCGGATGCCGTCGCTTCCCGAAGCCTGGATCGTATTTTCATCTCCGGTAGTCAGGTTCATTACTTTGATCTCTGTAGATGTATAAAGGGATCCGTTTGTCTGATACGCCATAAGATGTCCGTCATCAGACACAGCATACTGACCTTCCTCCAGATCCTCTGCAAGAACGTTCTGTTCATCGTTCTCGAGATTGATCTGATAAAGCGTTCCGTCTGCAAGGACGTAAAGCATTTCCTGTCCGTGATTGTAGTACACCATCTTTCCCAGCTCATCTTCTGCGATAGCAAAAGATTTTGTGCTCGGAATAAAGGCCTTTTCCTCTATTGCATTGCTGTCGATATCGAAATAGTAAATTCCGACGCCGACTTCTCCTTCATGGGTTCCGCGGTTCATATATCCGTACACCGCAAAAGCCATGCTGCCGTCATCCTCCAGACTGATGATCCTCACCGCATGCTGATCATTTCTGCTCCGTTCGTCGCTTCCTTCCTGGTTTGCAAAGCTGAACACCTGAAGAAGTTCGTTCATATCTTTCTCATACAGCCATAGATCTCTTTCCTGCACAAACGCCACAGCAGTATCATCCTTGTTTGTTACATACTGAATATCTCCCGATGCGATTCCGAACCGGATCCCGTTTTCATCCACCGGCCGAAGTTCCGCATTAAATACCTGCTGCATATCACGGTTATAGTCCAGAAGATAGATCGTGTCACCGCTGATCCTGACCCGGAAAAACTCTTTGATATTATATGTCTGGAGCTGACCATTGTCATCCTCGCAGTTTACCTGATACTTTGCCAGAAGAGAGGTATATACGCTGTTGCTCTCTTTGATACTCCAGCTTACATTCCCGACTACTTCAGGATTCAGTTCTCCCCACTGGATATGGTTAATATCTGAATGAATATTTACCGTCTGATATGTGGTGTTATCACTTTCTTCCCCTGGTTCCAGATAAGGGCTCAATTCCTCGGAAGAGCGCTTCTCGATGGCCTTCGTATGGAAATCCTGAGCAAATGTAAGACTTTCTGAAGCTGTGATCTCATCCGGCATCTCGATCCGCGTATAATAACTGATCGTTTCGTCCCCTGAGGTCAGGATCACTTTGAGTACCGCTTCCTGTACAGAGTCCGACAATGCGTCTCCCAATTTCAGTACCATAGGTTCATCCTGGGTGATCTCTCCCACCTCATCTGTCTTATATGTCTCTTCACCATTAAGAGAGTAAACCTCATACTGTATCCGGCTTATCTCCCTTCCATCCGCTTCCAGATTCATCGGAAGTGTTCCGTCCGCCTCCAGCGGTGTGATCGTATCCCGCATGGCCGTCACATCCATATCATCCACATAGCCAAACAGCGTATTGACATCCCTGCCATCCACGACAAAAGAAATTCTCGGCAGAGACGCCGCCCCCATATCAACAATCTCGTCCTCCACTCCTCGGTTCAGAACAAAGCTGCTGATGACCAGAGCCGCAATAAAGATAACTCCCAGTATGACTCCCTTGATTACCCTTCTTTTCATTATTTATCATTCTCCTCTTTTACTTTCAAAAGCTCCCCTAAAGTCGGATGTATATCCAGAAATTTTTCGAATTCATTAATTTCTATATCAACTTTTTCATTTCTCTCCCCATTTTTAACCGCTCTTAACAATATATTTTTAGGCGTATGTTCCATATCAATGAACTCCAGCACCTGAGTCTCATATCCCTCCCGTTCCAGATATTTTGCCCGAAGGCCATCCGTTGCCAGAGCTGCAAAACGTTCCTTGAGAAGCCCGTAATCCATAACCGGTGCCAGTATCTGATTCTTCATCTGACCGTTCAGTTCATGCTGACAGCACGGAACCGACAGTATGACCTTTGCATTCCACCCCACCGCTTTTGCCAGTGCATAGTCAGTGGCTGTATCACACGCATGGAGTGTCACGACCATATCCACCTGATCCACTCCATCATAATCTGCGATATCCCCTTCAAGAAACGTCAGCTTATCGTACCCGTATTTTACGGCAAGACTGCTGCAGTGTCTGATCACATCTTTCTTCAGATCCAGCCCGATAATACGTATGTCATATTCTTTCAGTTCATGCAGATAATAATACATGGCAAATGTCAGATAAGATTTCCCGCATCCAAAATCAAGTATCGTCAGCTCCCGCCCTTTGTCCAGCCGGGGCAGGATATCTTCGATAAACTCCAGAAAACGGTTGATCTGTCTGAACTTGTCAGTTTTAGACCGGACGATCTTCCCATCCCCTGTCATCACACCCAGATCCTTCAGAAACGGAACAGGGATTCCCTCCTCAAGAATATGGTGTTTTCTGCGGTCATGAGTCAGATCCGCCTTTTCTGCAGTCTCCTTCTTTTTCTTTCTCTGTATTGTCACTTTTCCTTTTTTGCTCACAAGCACCGTAACGTCTTCGTTTACCGTCTCAGCCTGCATCTGACGGAATTCTTCCATATACAGGGCAATCTTCTCCCCCGCCTCGCCGGGAGTCAGGTTTTCATGAAATGCCTGGGTCCTTGTAAAGGATTCAAGCTGAAAATACAGCGCCCCCCTTTTCTCAAGCGGACGCACCTTTACTTTTATTATGCCCTCTTTTTTTCTCGGACCGCTTATGGTCCCGCGTATAAAATCTATGTTCAATATGCTCTTCAGCACATTTTGGATTTCTTCCATATAACAGAACACCTCTTACTGAATTTTTTCGTTTTCATTGTAAAGCAAAACTCAGTGCAGTGCAAGACATAAGCGCGAACGAAGACGCCCGGACTTTGGCTCGTTGCCGTTGCAAAAAGAAGACCGGGCAGGCAGTTTCCCCTGTCTCGCAGGTTCCTGCTGCCGGTCCGGTCCTTTCCGTATCCGCACTTCTTTTATGCCATATTTTCGCCCTGATCTTTCTTCACCAGAAATCCTTTTTTCTCCAGCATATCCGCGATCAGATCCAGCGTCTCCTCACTGTCCGCCTCAATCACATGATAATGATAACCGGAAGTGATATTTTTCAGAGGACTGGACTTTCCCCTGCGGATATCTGCGATGAACTCTGCCGCCTTTCTTCGGGAAGTGATATTCAGCGGCGCTTCCATATGTCCGTAAACTTTGTGATTCACCATAACATTTTTCACACATCCACCCAGATCCACGATGGAGTAGAGTTCTTCCTCCAGCTGTTCATCCGTATGCCGCACCTTAAATGTTCTGCTGACAACCGCGGATCGGTTCAGGATATATCCCCGGTTCGTTGACAGGATCTCATACCCCGCTGCGCGGATCAGTGCGATATCCTGCACGATCACCTGACGGCTGACGCCGAATGATGCCGCAAGCGCAGTTCCCGATACCGGCGCCTCACTGTTTTCTATCCTGCTGACGATGGCTTCTCTTCTCTCTGATCCGGTCATCCCGTCTCATCCTTTCTCTTGCCTTACTTATTCTATAGCATGAAGGTTTTTCATGGAAATGTCAAGTATCGGCGCGGAATGCGTCAGCGCTCCGCTGGAGATATAATCTACGCCGATCCCGGTCAGGCGGCTGATATTTTCCTTTGTCACATTACCGGAACATTCTGTCTCAGCCCTTCCGTCGATAATCCTCACAGCTTCTTTCATCTCGTCCGGTGACATATTATCCAGCATGATGATGTCGGCTCCTGCCTCCACTGCTTCTCTGACCATGTCCAGATTTTCCACCTCAATCTCAATCTTCCGGACAAAGGGGGCGTATTCCTTTGCCATCCGGACTGCTTTCGCAACACTTCCTGCAGCTCCGATGTGATTATCCTTGAGAAGCACCCCGTCGGACAGATTGTATCTGTGGTTGTATCCTCCGCCGACACGGACAGCATACTTCTCAAAAATCCTCATATTCGGCGTCGTCTTTCTTGTATCAAGAAGTTTCATCCCTGTTCCTCTGAGCATTTCAGCAACAGAATGAGTATATGTAGCGATCCCGCTCATGCGCTGGAGATAATTCAGCGCGACACGCTCTCCGGAGAGAAGGACACGGATATCCCCTGTAACTTTTCCCATGAGCTGTCCTGCCTTTACCTCATCTCCGTCCTTGCAGTAGAACTCCGCTTCTGTCCCATCGTCCAGAAGTTCGAACACCCTTCTGTATACATCCAGTCCGGCTATGATCCCGTCCTGCTTGCAGATCAGTTCCACTTCACCTTTCACGTATTCCTTCATCACCGCATTGGTGCTTACATCTTCGCTGGAAATATCTTCCTTCAGTGCCTCCAGGATCAGATGATCACACTGAAGTGTCATTGTAATCTTATTCATTTCTTTGCGCCTTTCTTTTTATATTTTTAATTCAACTTTTTGAGTTTTTCATCTGCCTCTGTCAACTTCTCCGCTTTTCTCTATCGCTCCCGGCAGTATGCCTCTTCGATCTTTCCTGCTGCTCTCTTTGCGAAAACCATGCTTTCCAGAAGAGAGTTGCTTGCAAGCCGGTTAGCACCGTGGACGCCGTTGCAGCTCGTCTCACCCACAGCAAACAGATTCTCCATGGAAGTCCTGCTGTCAGAGTCAACCCAGATTCCGCCCATGAAATAGTGCTGTGCCGGGACCACCGGGATACTCTCTTTCGTCACATCATATCCCTCCTCCAGACAGTGCTCATAAATATTCGGGAAATGCTTCAGGATAGTATCTTTGCCTATATTCTTCATTGACAGCCACACATGATCCGTGCCGTCCTTCTCCATCTGCTCCTGGATCGCCTTTGTCACCACATCCCTGGGAAGCAGCTCATTGACAAACCGCTCTCCATCCTTGTTCAGGAGTACCGCGCCTTCTCCTCTTACCGATTCGGAGATCAGAAACCTCCGCCCCGGTTTATCAGAATACAGTGTAGTCGGATGGATCTGTACATAATCCAGATGCTCCAGTCTGATCCCGTGTTTTCTGGATATCTCAATAGCGTCCCCTGTAATATGCGGGAAATTGGTAGAATGCCTGTATCTCCCTCCGATGCCTCCGCAGGCAAAGACAGTGTAGTCTGCCCGGATCCTGACCGGTTGACCTTCCGGTCCTTCCGCAAGGACTCCGGCGCACCTTCCGTTTTCCTCTATAATATCTTTCATCGTAGTATATTCATATATGGTCACATTTTCAAGCTCTTTTACCCTCGCCAGAAGCTTGCTTGTGATCTCTTTTCCGGTGACATCTTCATGAAAAAGGATCCTTGGTCTGGAGTGCGCTCCCTCCCGGGTAAATGCATATCCCCGGAGCAGAGGATCCCTGTCGTCCTCATTTCTTTTTTCGGGATCAGAGTTTTCTCTGTCTTCCTCCTTCCCCTCTTCTTTCTGGAACTCCACGCCATATCCGATCAGATCATGAATGATATCCTGAGAACTCCTTATCATGATATCAACAGACTCTTTCCGGTTCTCATAATGTCCGGCTCTCATCGTATCTTCAAAGTAGCTGTCATAATCCTCCTCATTCCTCAGAACGCAGATCCCGCCCTGAGCAAGGAACGAATCACTGCTCTCAGCATCTGCCTTTGTTATCATAACGATCTTCCTGTCCCGCGACAGATTCAGGGCACTGAACAGTCCTGCCGCTCCGGTTCCCACGATCACCACATCTGTCTTCATTTCCATTTTCCTTCAACCTCTTTCCTTTTCGCATTCTTATTTCTGTCCCAGATCCAGCATCCGCTCCAGCGGCTGTCTGGATTCGTTTATGACTGATCCATCCAAAAGGACCTCATTCTTACCGGTCCGCAACACATTCAGGATTTTTTCCAGTGTAATGCTCTTCATGTCCTCGCAGACCGGTCTGGTCTCTGTAAAATAAAACTGCTTTCCGGGACATCGTCTCCGAAGCTCATACTCTACGCCAACCTCCGTGCAGATGATAAATTCCTCCCCGCTGCTCTGCTCGGCATAACTTATGATTCCGGATGTACTTCCAATATAGTCGGCTGTCTCAAGCACCGCCTCCGGACATTCCGGATGAGCCAGAACCAGCGCTTGCGGATGTTCCGCCTTCGCCTTATGTATCTCTTCCTGACTGATCCGGGCATGGATCGGACAGCAGCCGTCATTGTATATAAAATTTTTCTCCGGCACCTGCTCTGCCACAAAATGCGCCAGATGTCTGTCAGGGATAAAAAAGATATTCCGCTCCGGCAGAGCCCGCACGATGTTTACCGCGTTCGCAGAGGTCACACACACATCAGAATGTCTCTTCAGTTCTGCTGTGGAATTGATATAGCAGACTACCGCCAGATCTTTATACTCCTTCCTCACTCTTTCTATGGTCTGCACGTCCGCCATATGTGCCATCGCACAGTCAGCGGATGCGTCCGGCATCAGCACCGTCTTCTCCGGATTCAGGATCTTTGCGCTCTCTCCCATGAAGGAAACGCCGCAGAAAATAATCACCTGTTCCTTCAGCCCTGCCGCGATCTTGCTCAGATAGAATGAATCTCCTATGTAGTCTGCAATCTCCTGGACTTCCGGTCTTACATAATAATGCGCGAGGATCACTGCGTTCCTCTCCTTTTTTAACTGTTCGATCTCTTCTCTCACTGTCATCATAATACCTCTTCTCCCGGTTGTACTTCTGCCGGATGCCGGACACTTTTCTTCTCGTCAGACCCCGTGCAGGTCTTTTTCCCGGTTAGTATACCACTGTTATTTACATGTGACAAGACAGATGAATTTACAAAAATTTTACATCAAATTCGTTTTTTTCCGACATTTTGATCATAACCACCAACATTGGAACAAAGTTTCCTGTCAAACAAAAAAGGAACCGCCCAGAACAGTTTCAACTGTTCTGCTGCAGTTCCTTATTTCCATACAGGATGACTTTTTCTATTTCTCCTGTGATATTTTTCTGTAAAGCCTATTTTCCTCCGTTATAAACCGCTCTTGTCCTCTCCCCATCGTCAACCAGTTCTACATCCGGAAAGCTCTGGATATACTGTTTGAACTGAGAAAAACCATAATCCCGAACCTTGAAATCCCCGAACTTCATCCTGATCCGGTTTCCCAGAGACCCCAGAGATATCCCGTATCTTCCGTTGCTCCTGATCTGCTGGATGATATACTCTTCCAGCATTTCCTTTTTGCTCCGATCCTCATAGAGAGTCACCGTAACCTTGGTCCCCTCCTGGATCAGCTTCAGTTTTGGAAATGTCTCGAGAAATTTCGACAACAGACTATATCCGTATCTCCTGACGTCAAAATCCGGATACAGTTTGACAAGGCGGCTGCCCACTTCTCCCAGGCCTGTCTCTCTGTCGTCGTTCTGATTCTCCGTAATGATCTTGACCACAGCCTCCTCGATCTGATCCCGCGACGCCGCAGTCTCCTTCTTCGTCTCTTTTCCGTGAGAATGGGAAACAGCCGTCTGCTCCTCTTTCTCCATTGTATTATCTTCCAGAAGAAGTTCCAGCACGGTAAAAATATCACAGGCTTTCCTGAAAGGCGACGGCGTTTTATCTTCTCCCATCCCAATGACCATCTTTCCGCTCTCCCTGAGCCTGCTGGCCAGTTTCGTAAAGTCACTGTCGCTGGATACCAGGCAGAACCCTTCCAGTTCGCTGGTATACAGCATATCCATAGCATCAATGATCATTGCGGAATCTGTTGCGTTTTTTCCATGCGTATAACTGAACTGCTGGATCGGCGTGATCGAATTCTGCAGCAGTTCCTCTTTCCAGCTTGCATTGTTCGTCTTTGTCCAGTCACCGTAAATCCTTTTATAAGTTACATTGCCGTACTTTGACAGCTCGTCCAGGATCGGTTTGATATATTTTGCAGAAACATTGTCTGCGTCGATCAGCAGCGCGAATCGGTCTTCCATGTCATATACTCCTCTCCCTCAAGATTTTTCCATATAAATGTTCCATCCTCAAATACCATATAGCTGTGTTCCGAATTTTCCTTGGGAATGGAAACAGATCCCGGATTCAGATAGCGGTATGTTTCTCCATTCTCTCCGGGTATCTCTCTGCATGCCGGCACATGAGTATGTCCATTGAGAAGGATATCGCCGTCCTTCAGCGGGGGCAGGTGTTTTGGATGAAACACGTGTCCGTGAGTTGCAAACACGGTCACACCGTTCAGATCAAGATAACAGTAATCCGCCATGATCGGGAAATCCAGAACCATCTGATCAACTTCTGTATCACAGTTTCCTCTGACACAGAGCAGCTCCTGTTTCAGGGGATTCAGCATCCCTATCACTTCCTTTGGCGCATATCCCTCCGGCAGGTCATTCCTCGGTCCATGGTAAAGTATATCCCCCAGAAGCAGGATCCGTCCCGCCCCCTCTCTTCTGCAGGCATCCAGCATCTTTTTGCAATACAGTGCCGAGCCATGAATGTCTGACGCAATAAAAAGCTTCATTTTCATATCCTCCGATTTATTTTTATTTCTTTTATACTTAATAAATTTTCATAATTATCCTTTCCATTTTCTGTTTCATCTTCCGGACTTTTCCAGCATCAAAAGTGAATGATTTCCTGCATTTTTATCTCATTCCGCCCCGATGTTTTCCTATTTTCGTCCTGATAAAGCTTCCTTTTAGGAATAATATTGTTTCTATTTATCTTATTTCATTTTTTAGCAATCATTTTAATTCTTATCCTTTATATCACTCAATTCTCATCTGCAACGATTTATTTCTTGTGATATTCCCGGCTGTTTTTGCAGGATTTTATCCATTTTCGCAGAGATCCCCCGGAAGTTCTCCCTAACCAGGAAAACCCAGGGGTTCTTTCCTTAACCTATACTATATAATCCTCTTTCCTGAACGGAATCTCAAACGTCTTCATCGCCTCAATAAGCTGGTCCACATTCTTCGGACTGTACAGCGGCGCACAGTCAAAATCCTGCTGCCCGAAAAATCCCAGCACGACCTGTGAAACTGTTGCATTATAATCTCTGCACAGCTCCTTCACGCGCTCTGCCGTCCGGATATTCCCCTCCGTATAATAAGGACTTCCCTTCACTGCATCCGGTTCTTTCGATATATACTTGTGGAAAAATCCGCTGCACACTCCCATATAAGGCATCAGGAGATTTGTCTTTACCTGACGGTGAAATTCCTGCATCTCTTCATCCACATAGACAAGAGTATCGTCCTCCAGAGGATTCATATATTTATATCCCAGATTGAGGAGGCACTGGTTAGCGGCAAATCCACGATATCCTTTCTTTCTGCAGTATGCATCCGCCTCTTTTATCCTTGCAGTCGTCCAGTTAGAGCACCCGTAGTAACGGATCTTGCCCTCTCTGCGAAATTCCTCCATTGTCTCGATCAACTCTTCCACAGACTGGTTCAGATCGTCTCTGTGGTAAAAATAAATATCAATATGATCTGTCCTCAGCTTTTTCAGCGAATCTTCCAGATCAGAGACCATATCAGCTTTTGTCATCCTGCTGATATGAGTATCCGGATTGTCTACAGTCATGTCAGGATGTCCGCCTTTTGTGACAAGCACAACCCTGTTCCTTTTTCCGCTCCTCTCAAGCCAGTCTCCAATAACACGCTCACTTCTTGCTTTTTCCGGTTTCACCCAGTCAGAATATACATGTGCTGTATCGATCAGGGAGCCCCCGTTATCCAGAAACGCATCAAATATCCGGTCTGCGTCTGCCCCGTCCCATACAAGACCAGCCCCTGTTGTTCCAAGCCCGAAGGGAAACATTTCTATATCCGTCTCGGGAATTCTTATTCTTTTTATCATCGTGTTCCTCCTTTTCTGCAGCCTTCCTGCAGTTTCCTCTCTTTAACACACTTCAGCGCCCTGAGCCCTTTTGCAAAGACAAAAAGACGGTCTATGTCCGGATTCCGTTCTTTATAGGCTTTCTCGATCTCTTCCAGTTCTCCTTCGCCGAGGCGGCTCTTCATCCGGATACAGTCACATACCGTCCTGTCAACAGAATACACTCTGTAGGATCCAAACTCTGTATTTACTGTCTCGATCTCATCCTCGGCACCTGTATTCTGGAAATAGTACCGGATGACCGGGAACGCAAACTCCATTTTCTTCCTGTCCGTCCGCTCCGTCGCTACAGAGATGACCTTCGGCTCTTCTTTCAGCAGCTTCTGAAGGTATCCCGCGCTGTCCATACAGATCACGGCTTTCTCATTCACCTTCCCGATCTCAATATATTTTCGGTCCTTTGGTCTCTCATAGCCGCACTTATTGCACCAGTACCATCCTCGTGCAAACTTATCCAGTATCTCCCGATCTACAAGTTCCTGGATCTGTGCTATCGTCACTCCTTTCTCTTTCAGCTGTTCAAAACTCATATAGCCGTGATTGTCATGAAAGAGATCAATGATTTTGTCATAGGTCTTCAGCAGCATTTACGTCTCTCCTTTTCTGTGTGCTGATGCAGCACCTATGGAAGCGTATCTGCATCAATTATCCATTGTTCTCCCGATACTTAAGCTTACACATATCTTATCATTCACCACAAGAAAGGTCAAGCACTATTTTAAAAGCCCTCCACTGGAGCTTTCCACAAATCCTTATCTTCTTCGGTCCATGATCTTGCAGAACACCACCGCCGCTCCCGTACTTACCGCTGTGGCCAGGATGCCTGCTCCCACGATCGCTGCCGGATTAACGCTGCCGTACTGACTCCGGTATGCGATCACATTCACCGGGATCAGCTGAAGAGAGGAAATATTTATGATCAGAAATGTGCACATTTCATTGCTGGCTATTCCCTTTTTTCTCACCGGTCCAGATATTATTCCATTTCTTCTGCCTTCTTCTAATTTCTCCAGTTCTTCCATGGCTTTCAGACCCGCTGGTGTTGCCGCCCACCCAAGCCCGAGAAAATTAGCAATAAAGTTGGTGGTGATATGTTCGTTTGCCTTATGCTCTTCTGGTATCTCCGGGAAGAGGAAACGGATAAGCGGCCTCATCTTTCCGGAAGCTGATTCTATGATTCCCGCCCTGGAAGCGATCTCCATGATTCCGGTCCAGAAAGCCATCACTCCGATCATAGTGATGCACAGTGTTACCGCGTCTTTTGCCGAATCCAGTGCCGCATTCGTGATCTCCGGCATCTTCCCGTTAAACGCCCCGAAAA
Source organism: Candidatus Mediterraneibacter excrementigallinarum (assembly GCA_019120075.1). Classification (GTDB taxonomy): domain Bacteria; phylum Bacillota; class Clostridia; order Lachnospirales; family Lachnospiraceae; genus Mediterraneibacter; species Mediterraneibacter excrementigallinarum. Next base: position 3,558 of record DWVT01000180.1, on the reverse strand, counting down.
TGATTCCTGTCAGTATCATTCCCGCCCAAAGATAATTCAGCATATCATTCTCCTCTTCACTTTTTCTTCTCTTCCAGAATATCCCACATATATTCTTCCACGATCTCAAACGGCGCCGGCCCTGTTGTAAGGACTGCGTCATGAAATTCTTTCTGTGAAGGTTCCTCCTGTTTCCTGAACCACTCTTTCTTGAGTTCCAGGAATTCCACGTATCCGATATAATATTTCAGATAATTTGCCGGTGAGCCAATGATCAGCTCATATATCTGCTCCACTGTCTCTGCATCTGTTATACCGTAGCTGCTGAAAAACGCCACAGTATCAAGCCTGCTCCAACCTTCATAATGTATCCCCATATCCGCCAGAGCATAAAGTGCAAGAATGATGGAACTGTTTTTCTGCAGAAGAACAGCCTGTTCCTTTGAAAGAGGTGTCAGATAATAGCTGCACATCTCAGCATAGGTAGCCCATCCCTCCACATAACCGCCAAAACTGAACAGACTTCTCACCGGATCCGGGTCCGTCCCTTCATAATATACTGTCTGGTAAAGATGTCCCGGGTAACCTTCGTGCGCAAGAGTTGTAAACAACGTCAGATCATCCCCCATCTTGGACTGATTGAGATAGATCACATTTTCCCCTGTATTGTCGATTGCCGGGATCATATAAAATGCCGGACTCAGATGTTCTTCCATTTCCGACGGAACATATTTTATTTTAAGCTCCGTCTCCGGGGACTCCGGAAATGCATTTCTTATTCCTGCTTCCAGCTTGCCGAGAATAATCTCCGCATCTTCCTGTCCGCTCTTTGCCATCGTCTCTTTTGCATCCTCGGCAGTAGTCCCCACTACGGCTTCCATTGCTTCCAGATCCTCTGTTATCTGCCGCCTTGTCAGATCTTCCAGTTCTCTTACCGTGCGATCCGTTCCCGTAGATTGTTTCACCAGGATTTCATAGTACTCCTTCCCGTCCGGCAGAAAACATAGCCCTTTCTCATTCTCTCCTGTTCCCATCAAATCTTTTACCGCTGAAATGAGCTTCTGATATGCCGGATAGATATAATCCTCCATCATAAGTGCATTTTCCTGTATATAGTCACTTTTTTCTTTCTCAGATAATTCTTTTACTTTATTTACTCTATCTTTGAAAGTAGAGTACAGATAATTCCCCTCTCCCATACCCAGGAAAGCGTTGCACTGCTCCACAACGGTCTCAGCCGCATAGTCTGCCATGAACAGCCCCGCCTCTGATTTTTTCTGTTCAAACTCGATCAGGCTTTCAAAATATTCCGGAGTGCTTTCCATTAAGCGCAGATAATCTTCCACATCCTCCCTGTCATAGAGCTGATATTCTGACAGAATCACCGGAAGCTGTGTCTGGATTCCACTCACCAGTCCCATCGGCTCGTCATAGAGAAGATAATCCGCACTCTCTTCCGCTGTTCCCGCGCTGTAGTCCAGAATATCATATGTGATCTGATTCCTGATATCCAGTTCCTTATATTCAAACCCGTCCAGAACCTTCCGCATATTTTCTGCAGCTGCTCTGAGCTGAGACGGATCTGAGGTGATCTCCCCGAATCCTTCAGCTTCGGAGCGGATTCCGAATGCTTCCGGATCTTTCAGAGTATAGTGAAGCGTGACCGCATCTGATGATACCTCCGACGCAAACAGCGCTTCCGTATAATCCCGAAATCGTTCATTCTCATCCTGTATCTGTCCTTTCCCACACCCGGAAAGGAGAAATACCGGAATCAATATCAAAGCTGTGCCTCTTTTCCTGTTGTTTTTATTCTTCTCTTTGTTGAGGATTATGTAAGATATAGAGAGAAACGACATAATGTCTCCAGAAATTTTCTTACCTCATTATATGTTCTTAATTTTTTGATATTCCTGATGCACTCTCTGTCCCCGCATTCTCCTTTTCCCCCTGCCCGATGAATCCCCGGGCCCGGCTGTGCATATAAATCTATAAAGCGTACATATCAGGCAGAGGTATCTGTGAATCTTATTGTTTACATATCTGATTTTATCGTTCCTTTTCTTATACTTGCCATCGTTGTATACGGTATCCTGAAAGGGATCAATGTATACGACACATTTATCACAGGCGCACGCAGCGGTTTTCTGACTGTGATCCGTCTTATGCCCACTCTGATCGGTCTCATGGCCGCTGTGGGAATCCTGCGCGCTTCCGGCTTTCTGGACTTCCTTGCATCTGTGATCGGGACATTTTCCTCGCGGATCGGTTTTCCCGGGGAACTGGTCCCCCTGACAATCGTAAAAATGTTTTCCTCCTCCGCTGCCACAGGACTGCTCCTGGACGTTTATGAAAATTATGGAACAGATTCCCGGCTGGGTCTGATCGCCTCGATCTCCATGTGCTGTACCGAAACTATTTTTTACACTATGAGCGTCTACTTCATGACTGCCGGCATCAAAAAATCCCGATACACACTGGCCGGAGCATTGATCGCAACACTCGCAGGGCTTGCCGCCAGTGTTTTTCTCGCGTCATCTTAAGGATTGTACCAGAGTTTTCTTTGTGATAAAATATGGGAAGGAAAGACTGACAGATGGAGGTGTACTTATGGCCAGCGTGACATTTGAACACTTAACAAAGACTTACCCCAATGGTTTTGTTTCCGTAAATGATGTAAATCTGTTTATAGAGGACGGAGAATTCGTCGTATTTCATGGCCCAAGCGGCTGCGGAAAATCCACGATCCTGCGGATGATCGGAGGTCTGGAAGATATCACTTCCGGCGAGATCTATCTGGGGAAAGAGCTTCTCAACGATATCCTTCCCCGCGACAGGCGCCTTGCCATGGCCTTTCAGAATTATACACTGTACAAACATATGAATGTATATGACAATATGGCGCTGGGTCTCAGACTGAGAGACCTTCCCCGTCCGGTGATCGATTCCCGCGTAAAATCTGCGGCACAGTTCCTGGGGATTTCAGATATCCTCACATCTAAGCTGCGTGCTATCTCAGATTCGCAGCGGCAGCGTGTCGCTCTGGGCCGTGCAATTGTATGCCAGCCCAAAGTTCTTCTCGTCGATGAAGACTTTGCCCGGCAGGATGACGACAGGCGCAGAGAGATGCTGGAGGATATCCTGCGGATCAACAGCGAACTCGGGATCACCGTATTGTATGTCACAAATGACTACGAGGAAGCCGTTTCTCTTGGAAAGCGGATCGTCTATATGAAAGATGGACGGATCGTTGATTTTGATGATATCTACAACTAAGATGTACCCAAACATAACCGGCTGGATCAAAGTCGATCTCCGGGAGCTCCAAACAGCAGATTCCGGAATTATAAGCGGTCGCCAAGGTCTCGGCACGCCCGGACTTTGGCTCGTCGCCGTTGCAAAAAACGGAAAGAGGAAGATCCCCTTTCCGTTTTTTATCTTTTAATCATTTTTTGTTTTTCAAGATAGTTATATATATCTCTCTTAGAAACTCCACGGTCCTGAGCCGTTTTCTTCATCGCTTCTTTTCGATCAGCGCCCTGGGAAATATAATATGCCACATGATCCTCTATGCTCATC
>DWVT01000179.1 GCA_019120075.1 Candidatus Mediterraneibacter excrementigallinarum | reverse complement strand
AGCGCCAAGGCGATCATGTACAATAACCGCAACACGGAGCAGCTCCTCACGATCCATCCGGATGAGAGGCCGGTCTCCCTTCAGCTTTTCGGTTCAGACCCGAAGATCATGAGCGAGATGGCGAAGCGGATCGAGGAGCGTCCCTTTGCCATCCTGGACATCAATATGGGGTGCCCGGTGCCGAAGGTGGTGAAAAACGGCGAGGGATCCGCGCTGATGAAGGATCCGAAGCTGGTGTACGAGATCGTAAGTTCCATGGTGAAGGCGATCGAGAAGCCGGTCACGGTGAAGATCCGGAAAGGATTTGACGATGACCATGTCAACGCGGTGGAGATCGCCAGAATCATCGAGGAGGCGGGAGCCGCCGCAGTGGCGGTACACGGCAGGACAAGGGAACAGTACTACAGCGGAAAGGCGGACTGGGATATCATCCGTCAGGTAAAAGAGGCGGTATCCATTCCTGTCATAGGAAACGGAGACGTGACGTCGCCGGAGCGGGCAGAGGAACTGGTGCGCCGGACCGGATGCGACGGCGTGATGATCGCCAGGGGAGCTCAGGGAAATCCGTGGATCTTCTCGGAGATGATAACCTATGAAGAAACGGGAGTTGTCCCGCCGAGACCGGGGAAAGAGGAACTGAAAGAAATGATGCTTCGCCATGCCCGTCTTCAGCTTGAATATAAGGGGGAATATTCGGGGATCAGGGAGATGAGAAAGCATGTGGCGTGGTACACAAAGGGGATACCTGGAGCGGCGAGATTACGGGAAAAGATCAACGCTGTGGAGTCCCTTGGAGAGCTGGAAAATCTCTTGACATCACTATAGGTTTTGGTTATAATATTGAAATTGCGAAATAGACTTAAAGAAAACAGACAAGACCCAGAATCTTGTACCCGATAGAAAGAAAATTTAAGTAACAGAAAGGGAGCGTAACCAATGGCAGAGGCAAAGAAAAGATTACTTACTTATGCCGGATTGAAGGCACTTGAAGATGAACTTGAGAATCTGAAGGTAGTGAAGAGGAAAGAAGTCGCAGCCAAGATCAAAGAGGCGAGAGAGCAGGGAGACCTTTCCGAGAATGCAGAGTACGATGCGGCGAAGGACGAGCAGCGCGATATCGAAGCTCGTATCGAGGAACTGGAAGGAATCCTGAAAAATGCAGAGGTCGTTGTAGAGGACGAAGTTGACTTTGACAAGATCAATGTGGGATGTACGGTCAAGGTATACGACATCACTTTTGATGAAGAGATGGAGTTCAAGATTGTCGGATCCACAGAGGCCAACAGCCTTGAAGGCAAGATTTCCAATGAGTCCCCGGTAGGGCAGGCACTGATGGGCAGGAAAGTGGACGATGTGGTAGACGTGGAGACGCAGGCCGGAGTGATCCAGTATAAAGTGCTTGAGATCAGCCGTTCAAAGTAAACAAAGGATTTCAGACAGACCTCTTATTTCAAGAGGTCTGAATTCGCTTATAAGGAAGGAGAAAAATAAAGTGGCTCAGCAGCAGAAAAACGGACAGGAACCAGATTTAAACCAGTTGAGAAAGGTGCGCCGCGAGAAACTTGCGGAACTTCAGCAGAACGGGAAAGATCCGTTTGTGATCACCAAGTATGACCAGACACACCACAGCCAGGAGATCAAGGATCATTTTGATGAACTGGAAGGAAAACAGGTGTCCATCGCGGGACGTATGATGTCCAAGCGTGTCATGGGAAAGGCATCCTTCTGCAACGTGCAGGATCTGCAGGGGAATATCCAGTCCTATGTGGCACGTGACAGCGTCGGCGAGGAGAACTACAAAGAGTTCAAAAAGCTGGATGTGGGTGATGTGATCGGTATCACAGGAGAAGTGTTCCGGACAAAGACAGGCGAGATGTCCGTACATGCATCCCATGTGACCCTGCTCTCCAAGAGCCTCCAGATCCTTCCGGAGAAGTTCCACGGACTGACCAATACGGATACACGTTACCGTCAGAGATATGTGGACCTGATCATGAACCCGGAAGTAAAGGATACATTTATCAAACGTTCCAGGATCATCAGCGCGATCCGTAAATATCTGGACGGACAGGGATTCATGGAGGTTGAGACTCCGATGCTTGTTGCAAATGCCGGAGGCGCTGCCGCAAGACCGTTCGAGACTCACTTCAATGCTCTGAATGAAGACCTGAAGCTCCGTATTTCTCTGGAGCTCTACCTGAAGAGACTGATCGTGGGAGGACTTGAGAAAGTATACGAGATCGGCCGGGTATTCAGAAATGAGGGACTTGACACAAGACACAATCCGGAGTTCACGCTCATGGAGCTGTATCAGGCATACACAGATTATAATGGAATGATGGACCTGACAGAGAACCTGTACCGTCATGTGGCACAGGAAGTGCTGGGAACCACAACGATCGTTTACAACGGCATTGAGATGGATCTCGGAAAGCCGTTCGAACGTATCACAATGGTGGACGCCGTGAAGAAATATGCCGGTGTTGACTGGAATGAAGTTGAGACACTGGAGCAGGCGAGAGAGCTTGCGAAAGAGCATAATATTGAGTTTGAGGAAAGACATAAGAAGGGAGATATCCTGAACCTCTTCTTCGAGGAGTATGTGGAGGAACATCTTGTACAGCCCACGTTTGTCATGGATCATCCCATCGAGATCTCTCCGCTGACAAAGAAGAAACCGGACAACCCGGATTACGTGGAGCGCTTCGAGTTCTTCATGAACGGTTGGGAGATGGCCAACGCCTACTCCGAGCTGAACGATCCCATCGATCAGAGAGAGCGTTTCGCTCAGCAGGATGCCAACGCGGCAGCAGGCGATGAAGAAGCGGAGCATACGGACGAGGACTTCCTGAACGCACTGGAGATCGGCATGCCGCCTACTGGCGGTATCGGATTCGGAATCGACAGGATGTGCATGCTGCTGACAAACAGCGCTGCCATCAGGGATGTGCTCCTGTTCCCGACAATGAAGAGCCAGGGGGCTGCAAAGAACGAGGCAAACAATGCGGCCCAGTCTTCTGCACAGGAAGCACCGGCTGAGAAGATCGATCTCTCCAAAGTAAAGGTTGAGCCGCTCTTCGAGGAGTTTGTTGATTTTGATACATTCAGCAAATCTGATTTCCG
>DWVT01000178.1 GCA_019120075.1 Candidatus Mediterraneibacter excrementigallinarum | reverse complement strand
CTGAACAGCCTGATCGTATCGACCTGCTCCGCGGCGTTATGTACATATTTTTCATCGCTGACGGCTTACGGTCTGTACGCCTATGATTTTAAGGCAAAGAAGGCTGCGTTTACATTTATCATGGCAATCCTCGTCATGCCGACTCAGGTGACGGCGATGGGATTCCTGAGATTGATCACAAATATGGGGATGTATGATTCGCTCCTTCCGCTGATCATACCGTCTATCGCGTCTCCGGCTGTATTCTATTTTATGTACAGTTATCTTCAGTCGTCTCTTCCGCTGTCGCTTGTGGAGGCTGCAAGGATCGACGGGTCGGGAGAATTCCGGACGTTCAACCGGATCGTGCTTCCGATCATGAAGCCCGCGATCGCGGTACAGGCAATATTTACATTTGTAAGTTCATGGAATAATTACTTCGTTCCGGCATTGGTGATCCAGTCCAAGGACAAGATGACAGTGCCGATCCTGATCGCAACGCTCCGGGGCGCTGACTACATGAACTTTGATATGGGTAAAATCTACATGATGATCACGGTAGCGATCGTACCGATCATTATCGTATATCTGCTTCTATCTAAATACATTATTGCGGGTGTGACACTCGGCGGTGTAAAGGAATAGAGGAACAGAAGTAAACTGAGAAACCGCCATAGGGCAATCCTATCAGAATATGCAGGAGAACGCTATGGCGGTTTCTTTATACCATGACTGAAAAATTGATGACAGATAAAGAGGTATGAAGATGAAAAAATGGACACACAGCGGAAGCCTGAAGCAGGAGTTGTCCGCACGCGAAGAAAAACACAGAAAGCTGGCGAGAAGAGCGGCGGCAGAAGGAATCGTACTCCTTAAAAACGAGGGAGTGCTCCCGCTGAAGACTTCGGCTCCTGTTGCCCTGTTCGGCAGCGGAGCAGAGAAGACAGTAAAAGGCGGCATCGGATCAGGCGATGTCAATAACAGGGAAAATATTTCTGTTTACAAAGGAATAAAAGAAGCCGGGGCATCCGTTACAAATGAAGACTGGATCCGAGATTATGATAAACGTTATAAAGAAGCCAGAGAAGAGTGGAAAGAAAAGATACTGGAGGACGCGCGCCATGTACAGAATCCGTTTGATGCATATGCGGCAAATCCTTTTGTCCTTCCGGACGGACGCAGGATTACAGAAGCAGATCTGAAAGGAGCCGCTGCGGCAGTTTATATGATCAGTCGAATCTCCGGAGAGGGAAAAGACCGCCGCCTAGAAAAGGGGGATTATTATCTGAGCAGCAGAGAGAGGGAGGATATATTGTACCTTGACGGGTTTCATATTCCTCTGATTCTGATATTGAACTCCGGCGGGCCGGTTGAGCTTACGGATATCCTTCAGGAAACGGAGAATATCCGTGCAGTTCTGAATATCTCCCAGCCGGGGCAGGAAGGTGGATACGCTGTCGCGGATATTCTTTTCGGCAGGGCGGTGCCGGAAGGAAAACTGACGGCAACATGGGGACGTCGGTATGAGGATTACCCCTTCGCAGATACATACAGCTATCTCAACGGAAATCTGGAAAAAGAAGAGTACAGGGAAGGCATCTATGTGGGATACCGTTACTTTGACAGTTTTGGCGTAAAGCCGTTGTTCTCTTTCGGATACGGACTTTCCTATACATCGTTCGGATTGGAATTCTGTGACCTGCAGACGGAGAAATCTTCGGTTCAGGCACGGGTCGCGGTCAAAAATACAGGAAAAAGCTATGCCGGCAGGGAAGTGGTGCAGGTATATGTATCTTTTCCTAAGAGCGGAATTGAAAAAGAAAACCGAAGACTTGCGGGATTTGCAAAGACAGACCGTCTGATGCCGGGAGAGAGCCGGGAAGTAGTTGTGGAGATCCGGCAGAAGCAGCTTGCCGTATTTTCTGAAGAGCGGCAGGCGTGGATCGTGGAAGCAGGAACATACGGTATATGGGTGGGAAACAGCCTGGATTCAGCAGTGCTCTCGGCTTATCTTACAGTTCCCCGGGAAGTGGTTCTGGAGAAAACGCACCGGATCTGTCCCCGGAAGGATCTGTTTGAAGAACTGTGCCAGAACAGCTCCGGAAACAGCGAAAGGAGGGCGGAGGATGAAAAGGAAAAAGAGATACCGGTCTATGAATTCATGCCATGTAGCGAACCGGAAAGGCAGTATGTATCACCGTCAGAAGAACAGTATCCTGTGGAAGACCTGATTCCTCTTCTTTATGGAAATATTACAGAGGGCGCAAGCACGCTGGGATCAGCCGGAATCCGCGTACCCGGTTCTGCCGGGGAGACAACAGAGTCATTGGAAGAGAAGTACCGGATCCGTTCTCTGATCATGGCGGATGGACCGGCCGGCCTTCGGCTCAGACAGAGTTATCAGGTTGATAAGGAGACAGATTTCGTCTACGGAACCGGAGTTCTCGGCTCCCTTGAAAATGGATTTTTGGAGTCGATGATAATTCATGAAAACGCGGATACATATTATCAGTACTGTACGGCATTCCCGGTAGGCACTGCCCTGGCACAGACATGGGATCCTGAACTGCTCATTGAGTTCGGATGTGCGGTTGCAGAAGAAATGAGAGAATTTCATGTAGACCTCTGGCTGGCCCCCGGTATGAATATCCAGCGAAATCCTTTATGTGGACGTAACTTTGAATATTTCTCGGAAGATCCGCTTCTCTCAGGAGTACTCGCCTCCGCAGTCACCCGGGGAGTGCAGGATAAAGCGGGATGCGGTGTGACGATCAAGCATTTTGCCTGCAACAATCAGGAAGATAACCGTATGGGAGTGGATGCCTGTGTTTCTGAGCGGGCGCTCCGTGAGATTTATCTGCGCGGTTTTGAGATTGCGGTAAAAGAAAGTGCGCCGGCGGCAATCATGTCTTCCTACAACCTGATCAACGGAGTACACGCGGCAAACAGCCGTGACCTGTGCACGACCGTTGTGCGGGAAGAGTGGGGATTTCAGGGAGTGATTATGTCAGACTGGAATACGACAGTGCCGGAAGAGGGAAGTATCCCATGGAAATGTGCGGCTGCCGGAAATGATATCATCATGCCAGGAAACAGTGATGACGATATTAATATCCGGCAGGCATATGCACGTGGCGAATTGTCAGCGAAAGAGATCCGTGAATGTGCAGGAAGGGTCATAATGTTAATAAAAAGATTAAGTGAGGCGGCGCAGAAATGACAAAGAAAAGAAGTACAACAGCCAGGGCTGTTGCTGCAGTACTGCGGGAAATTACTACAGTAATGGCATAGCCAGGGGACTCCGGAAAAAGCCAGAATTATTTGACACAGTTACGAAGAGTGACTATAATATATTTAACAGGAAAGCCGGAAGATAGATGAATCCTATCCGCTCCGGTGCAAAGTCAACAGTTACTAAAAAGCAAGCTGCCTACTCCGGCCAAGAGACAAGGCGGCTTGCTTATTTTCTATAATTCAGAATTGTGATAATAAGCGACACTACGGTTAAAATAACCATAAATTCTTCATATCTATCGTTTTGCCCTGTGGGAGCGCCGGATTTTTACGCCGTCGTCTCCCTGCGGATCAGGATTGGGGGGATAATCTTATGTACCGGCTCTTTCGGCGGGGCCGGCCTTCTTTTTTTGCGCTCCTCCATCTGCCCGGACAGGATCTTCATGGCTTCGTTCGCGATGACGGGAATCTGCTGGCCCACCGTGCTCGTGGGGATGACCGCTTCCCGGGAGATGGGAGAGTTATCGAACCCGATGAGCTGATAAGAATCGGGAAACCTTCCGTATTTCTGGAAGAGCAGGTTTAAGAGGACATTGGCGTGGGTATCGTTTGCTATAAAGATCCCTTTCTTTTTATCGGGATATTTTTCTTCCAGAAGATCCACCAGATTGGAGATCCGTTCTCTGTTTTCTTCAAATGTATTTCCCAGATCTGTCAGGATGAGCTCATAAGGCAGGTGATATTCCTCGCAGATATCCACAAATCCGCGGATACGCCCGGAAGCGGGAGAGGTGTCCGGGATCTTCCCATTTACATGGATGAGGATATCACAGTCGCTTTTTTGCAGAAGTCCGGCTGCCTGGACCCCACCCATATAGTTGTCCGTGTTGACGCTGGAGATGTACTGATCCTCGCGCTCGATTCCGACAACGGGGACGTTGTAGGAGGCAAGTTCCGAAGAGGGGATCGTCGGGCTTAAGATGATCATTCCCTCAATGTTATATGCCAGCAGCTCTTCAATATACTTCCGCTCCACGTCAGCCTTTTCATTTCCGGCGAAGACAAGAAACTTATATCCATAGGTCTCATAGGTCGCAAGGATCTGGTTGAGCATCTCTGAATAGTAGTGCATGTACAGGTTTGGAATGATGATCCCGACAAATTCGGTCCTGCCGCTGGCAAGGATACGCCCTACTTTGTTTTCCTTATAATCTAATGCGGTCAGCGCGTCTGCGATCTTCTGCTGGTTCTCCAGGGTAAGAGAGTCAGGATCGTTAAAATACCGGGAGACCGTCGTTTTGGAAAACCCGGTGTACGCTGCGATATCAGCGAAGGTCACTTTCTTTTTTGATTTCATAAATGTATGCTCCTTTTTCCAGGACCTGCCTGCGGGTCCCGGCACAGTCTGCATTCCTGCGGCAGGCTGCGTAAAATATGATATTTCGATAGCTTTAGTATAGCAGATGGAAGAAGGGATATTCAATGAAGTAACCGGTTACAAAACCGGTTTTGTGAAATGTGTACAGAAAAGGAAGGGCAAAAATGGAAGAAATGCTGAAACTCAGATTTTCTGTTGACAGAGAAGTGGTTAAGGTCTATTATTGCGTTAAAGAAACCGGTTACTTAACCGGTAACATAAACGGTTTCACATAAACACTTTCAACGAAGGAGGAGAAGGAATGAAGAAACGGCTGCTATGCCTGATGGGAATCATCTTCGCCGCTGCCTGTATCACGGGCTGCCAGCAGAAAGACCCGGAACCCGGGGAGGTCGCCGGTTATGACGAGGGGGAAGAGTACCTTTCCATCTGGGTCCACTCCATAGAAGATACGGAGGAAGGCCAGGCGTACAAGGAATCAGTGGAGAGTTTTAATGAGGCTTATGACGGACAGTATTTTGCGGATATTGAGTTCGTGCCCAGAAATGACAGCGGAGGCGGCTATTCTGACAAGGTAAACGCGTCGGTCATGGCGGGAGGCCTGCCGGATGTGCTCACCGTGGACGGACCGAACATCTCCGCTTATGCGGCGAACGGGATCATCCAGCCCCTGGCAGAACTGACGGAGGAAGAGGAAAGCGAGTACCTTCCGTCCATCATCGAGCAGGGGACAGTGAACGATGAGCTGTACGCCTTAGGTGTCATGGAGTCCAGCGTAGGGTTTTACTACAATAAGGATATCATTGAGGAGGCGGGGATAGATATACCGGATGCGGATGACCCGTGGACCTGGTCCGAATTCCTCGATATCCTGGAGGAACTGAAGCCGCTGATGGATGAAAAGGACGGGTATCCGCTTGATATGACTTTCCCGGTGGGCGAAACGAGCATCTATTATTTCGCCCCGTTCGTATGGTCCGGCGGCGGAGAGCTGGTCAGCGATGACGGGCTGACCGTGGACGGATATTTTAATTCGGACCAGATGAAAGCCGCTATGGGATTTTTCCGAACGGTGGTTGAGAACGAATATATGTCCGAAGCCCCGATCGACCACCTGTTTGAGAGCGGAAGGGCAGCCTTCAAGTTTGACGGCGCGTGGGAAGTCAACACAGTCTATACGAGTTATCCGGATCTCAACCTTGGCGTGGCGCCTTATGTTGTGAGCGATGACTGGGACGGCGGGACTTATACGCCGACCGGCTCCTGGGCGTTTGCCGCATCTTCCGAGACAGAAGATATCGAGGGAGCCACAGAGCTGGTCAAATGGATGAGCGGCGTGGACAGCGGGATCCGCATCTGGGAGATGACGAAAAACTTCCCGTCTACATATGAAGCTTTTGAGAACATCGATGTGTTCCAGACAGATGAAAACTACAGCGCGCTGTATGAACAGCTGAGCAACTACGGACATCCCCGTCCGAAGACCCCGGTCTACCCGCAGGTGAGCACCTGCTTCCAGGAGGTTCTGGAGAGTGTGGCGCTGAACGGAAAGGATGTTGATGAAGAGCTTGACAAAGCTGTGGAACGTATTGATCAGAAACTGGAACGTTATACGAGGGATTAAAGTATGAAGAAAAGAAATTCAATCATGGGAATGGCGTTTTTCGGGCCTGCACTGGTGCTGCTCACCCTGTTCTTATTCCTGCCGATGCTGCTCACGTTCGGATTCAGCTTTACCGATTATTTCGCACTGAACCCTGAGCTGACACATTTTGTAGGACTGGAAAACTACCTGAATATTTTTAAAGACGATCTTTTTGTGCAGTCATTTTTTAACACGGTAAAATTCGTAGTCATCATCGTGCCGCTCCAGTGCGGCGGGGCGCTGCTCCTTGCGCTGGCGATCAATAAGGCGGCCCACTGCAAGAAGTATTTTAAAGTCGCGTTCTTCGTGCCGGTGGTCATGTCGCTGGCGGTCGTCTCAACACTGTGGATGCAGATCTACAGCCCGGAGGGGATACTGAACACTCTCCTTGCGAATTTCGGGATCGATGCCCAGCCCTTTATCTACAGCGCGGGTCAGGCGCTTCCGTCCATTACCATCATGAGCGTATGGCAGGGCGTGGGTTACCAGATGATCATCTTCCTGGGAGGACTGCAGAACATCAATCCCGCGCTCTATGAGGCGGCGGAGATGGACCATGCCAGCGGATGGCAG
>DWVT01000011.1 GCA_019120075.1 Candidatus Mediterraneibacter excrementigallinarum | reverse complement strand
ACAAGCCTGCTCAGCCATCTTGCTCCCGCCGTACGGCATGAACGCTCTCTTGAGCGGTTTGTCTGTCTGGAGACCCACTACCTGCTCCAGATCTTTCATCTCTTCATTGATATATCCCGGGCCGTATGCTGTCAGACCGGAAACAACCTCTGTCTCCATGTCCAGAACGCCGCCCTTAGCGCGCTCCTCTTTCTGCAGTTTGGAAAGCTCTCCCCAAAGTTTATCTGTCGCTTCCGTAGGGCCTGCCAGGAAGGATTCATCTCCATCATACTGAGTATAGTTGTGCTGGATGAAATCGCGCACATTCACTTCCTCTTTCCAGAGATGACCTTTAAAATCTGCCCACTGGTCAAAATTCGCTTTTGCCATTCGTAAAAACCTCCTCGTGAAATCTTTGATCTGTTTCATTTCAGCATACCGCAAAAGCGGGACGCCGTTAATTCATGAAGCCGGTCCCTCTCGTTCCCCGCCTCGTACATGCGCTAGTATATCATTGACTTTTCCAAAACGCAAGAGCAATTTCGATAATAGTTATCATTATATCATTTGTACTTGATTTTGTACAAACCTCAGCATTTAGGTCTATATATTGTATCTCTAAAAAAACAATTCTTTTCCCCTGACATACTTTGCCCTGACTTCCCTCTCATCTCCCAGGTAGATCACACGCTCCAGTCTGTCTCTGGCATTCATTTCACGGGGACCGGACAGACGGCTGTCGTCCAGAACCACCGCGTCGAACTCATAACCGGGTTCAAAGCTTCCCACTTTTCCAAAGAAAGCGCCTCCGCCCCGGGTCGCCATATAAAACACTTCTTCCATCGTCAGCGGTTTCCGTCTGTCATCCTGGATCCTCCAGCGGATCTTCGACGCCCTGACAGCGTGAGCCATAGCCGCGAACAGATTCTCCGTACTGCCTGCCGCCACATCGCTTCCCAATCCGACATGAAGCCCTTCGTCCAGATACTGCTTTACCGGAGCGATCCCTGATGACACATTCATATTGGATTCCGGACAGTGTGCGATAAAGACTCCGTTCTCTTTCATCCGACGGATTTCCTCTTCTCCGCTGTAAACACAGTGTGCCATGATTGTAGGGCATTCTCTGCCGAACAGCCCGAAATGATCATAAGCATCCCCGTAAAACTCCGACCAGGGACACAGTTCCTTTACCCATGCGGTCTCCTCCGGATTTTCCGAAAGATGAGACTGCACCGGCAGAGAATATTTCTTCTGAAGTTCTCCCAGCCCTTCCATCAGCCGGTCCGTACAGGACGGCACAAACCGCGGCGTAAGGATCGGGGTTGTGTTCACATAGCGCCTCCCGGCGGCTTCTTTGAGCCAGGCTTCCGTCTCCGCCAGAGAATCTTCCGTTCCCTCGCACAGGCTCTCCGGCGCGTTCCGGTCCATATTGACTTTCCCGACCATGGTGACCAGCCCGCTTTTTTCCATCAGATCCATCAGCATCATTGTTGCCGGTCTGTGGATTGTTGAAAAAATACATGCTCTCGTAACCGGGCTTTTTTGCATCCTCTCCGCAAAGATCTCATATGCCTTTCCGGCATACTCCATATCCCCGTACTTTATCTCCTCCGGAAAAGTATGGACCTCCAGCCAGTCCAGCAGTTCCAGATCCATGACCGTTCCCCGGAAGGAATACTGAGGTGCATGAGTATGGAGGTCCACAAGCCCGGGTATGATCAGGCAGTCCCCGAAGTCACGGATGGGATAGCCGCCCAGCCGGAAGGGCAGGGTCCGGTAAATCCCCTCTGCTTTTCCGTCCACACACACCAGGTAACTGTTCTCACAAATTTCCAGTTCTGTCCTGCTCCTGCTGCTGATGATATTTCCTTTTAAGATCCTTACCTCTCTTTTCTTCCACAATGTTCCGTCATCTCCTGCTCTCTTTTTCTGCTCTCCAGACCAGTTCCATCATCACTTCCACCACGCCGCCGCAGACCATTCCTTCGTCCTCTGCCGCGTCCGCGGACATATCCACCCGGCATATCTGGAAGGCGGGCTTCCCGGAGCGCATCATCAGGAGCGCTTTTCGGATGATCTCGCTCTCCACGCAACCTCCGCCGATGGTGTCCACAGTGGTCCCATCCTCAAATACGAGCATCTTCGTCCCCACGCTCCTGGGCGCGGATCCTTTCCGTGAGATGATCGTCGCCAGCACTTTCTGCTGTTCCTCTTCTGATGCCAGCGCCTCCAGCATCTCCCCGGAGTATCCGCCTCCTTTCTGGCGGCTGTTCTTCACCTGTATGATCTCCGCCATGACAGACACCGCGATCTCCTCCGGCGTCTCCGCACCGATCTTAAGACCGATGGGTGTATGAACTTCGTCCAGAGTCTCCTTTGCAATCCCGCTCTCTTCCAGCTGCTCTTTTACGATCGCTACTCTCCGCCTGCTGCCCATCATCCCCACATAGGCACTGGTCTTATGAAGGATCTGTTCCAGGCAGATCCTGTCATACCGGTGTCCTCTGGTCACGATGACAAACCAGGAATCCGAATCTCCCGGGATCTTCTCAAGGGCGTCCTCAAAGGGCTCGCAGATCACCCGGTCCGCCCCCGCTGTTCTGGCGTTATCCGCGAACTTCGGGCGGTCTTCCAGGACCGTCACCGCAAATCCCAGCATTTTCCCCATCTTTATGATCGGTATAGATACATGCCCGGCGCCGCAGATGATCAGTTTCGATGGTCTGCTGATCCGTTCCCGGAAGATGTCCTTCCCGGAATCTCCCACCGGATCCAGATCTGCCCCGGAATCGTTCCCCGTAAGGATCCGTTTCTCCCCGGCATGTTCTCCCCGGAGGATCGTCTCGGTATAGACATCTCCCTGTTCTTTCTCCAATGTTTTTCTTAATGTTCGGTAAAATCCACTCATTTCTCAGTCTCCTTCCAACAGGTGCCGGCCGCAGCAAATCTATCTCTTCACATCTTCATGCATTTTCCCGGAAAAGTCAAGTCCGGACGCACTCTGTCCATCATTGAATCCGGCAAAATCTTATGGTAAAATTCTCTCTGGATGTTTCTGTCTTCTGTAGCAGACACTCCGCAAAAGACTGACGTAAATCGAGAGAGGAAAAGAC
Organism: Candidatus Mediterraneibacter excrementigallinarum; assembly: GCA_019120075.1. GTDB lineage: Bacteria > Bacillota > Clostridia > Lachnospirales > Lachnospiraceae > Mediterraneibacter > Mediterraneibacter excrementigallinarum. Next base: position 30,863 of record DWVT01000011.1, on the reverse strand, counting down.
TATGTCCAAGATCCTTGTAATAGAAGACGACCTGGCCCTTAGCGCAGGTCTCTGTTTTGAGCTGGACGCCAGCGGATATATCACCGTCGCCGCATACAACTGCAGGAAAGCCCTCCGTCTCCTGGAGGAGGATCATTTCGATCTTGCGCTCATGGATGTGAACCTGCCCGACGGAAACGGCTTCGATCTGTGCGCCCGTTCAAAAGAAATGCATCCTGATCTTCCTGTGATCTTTCTGACGGCAAACGACCTGGAGGAAGACGTGCTGAACGGATTTGACCTGGGAGCGGACGATTATATCACAAAGCCTTTCAACATGCAGATCCTGAAACGCCGGATCGAAGTGGCACTGCGCAGGAATCATGATTCCACAGCGCCTGCTCCTGTTCCGGATCATGACCCGGACTGCTATGACGACGGCTCTCTCCGCCTTGACTTCCGGGCTCTCACTGCTGTCCGGAACGGGGAGAAGATCACGATCACTCCCAATGAGTACAGACTCCTCCGGGTACTGACCTCCAACGCCGGAAACGTAGTCACCCGGCAGATCCTCCTGGAGAAACTCTGGGACTGCGATGGAAACTTTATTGATGACCATACCCTGACTGTGACAATGAACCGGCTGCGCGCCAAGATTGAGGACAAAGCGCATCCTCGTATCCGGACAGTCCGCGGGATGGGTTATATCTGGACAGGAGTATCCGTATGAGCAGAAGAACAACAGCCCGTATATTGAAAATTTTTTCGTTCACAGCTGCAGTCGCCGTCCTTCTGCTGGGACTTCTGTCCGGCACACTTTCCCCGTCTGTGTTCCGCATCCTTCTGGTCTCTGCAGGATGTTTTCTGCTCATCCTGGTCTTCTGCGCGGACCGTTTCTATCGGAGCCTGGTCTCTGATTTTTCCAACGATATCTGCGAGACTGTGGACGCCCTTATGGAGGACCGGGAGCCGGACAACTTCCAGCCCTATGAGGATTCCGCCGTGTCAAAAGCCCAGGGGAAACTGCTCCAGTATTACGACAAGATGCGGGACGAACACCGACAGAGCGACCTGGAGCGGCAGACCCTTCAGGAGCTGGTCAGCGATATCTCCCATCAGGTAAAGACCCCGGTCGCCAACATCCAGATGTTCACAGGGATCCTCCGTGAGCATGAACTGGATCCTGAAAAACGAAACGAGTTCCTTAATCTGATGTCAGCCCAGATCAGCAAGCTGGACTTTCTCATGCAGTCCCTGATCAAGATGTCCCGCCTGGAGACCGGCACCTTCACTATCCATATGGAAGAATCCCGGCTGTCCGACACCATCGCCCGTGCAGTCAGTGCCGTCTGGGCAAAGGCGGAACAGAAGGATCTTCAGATCGATGTGGACTGCGGCAGCGATGTCCTCGTCCGTCACGATGCCAAATGGACTGCGGAAGCTCTGGGAAACATCCTGGATAATGCGGTGAAATACACCTCCGCCGGAGGCTCTATCCGGATCCGGGTCCGCCCCTGGCAGTTCTACACCAGGATCGACATCGCAGACACCGGCATCGGCATTGCAGAAGAACATTACAACGATGTGTTCCGTCGCTTCTACCGGGCGGAGGAGGTGGCATCGGAGGAAGGGGTCGGACTTGGTCTGTATCTTGCCCGCGGGATCATCACCCGGCAGCACGGCTATATCAGCGTCAAGTCAAAACAGGGTGAAGGAAGCACATTCTCCGTCTATCTTCTTACCTGAACCGCCCTGCTTTTCCTCGTAGATAAGAGTTATAAATCGAGATCAAGGAAATAAAAATATGGATATCATAACATTAAAGAATGTAAAGAAATATTTTGGTTCAGACCCCCGCATGGTACGTGCTGTGGACGGCGTGAACCTCACGATCGAAAAAGGACGGTTCACCGCAGTCATCGGCTCTTCCGGTTCCGGGAAGACCACTCTCCTGAATCTGATCGGCGGGCTCTACCGCCCCACGGAAGGAACCGTTATCGTAGATGGGATCGACCTCTCTTCTCTGGATGAAGATCATCTCACCGTCTTCCGACGCCGGAAAGTGGGTTTTATCTTCCAGGAGTACAACCTGGTCCCGGATCTGACCGTCAGGGAGAATATCCTCTTTCCCCTGGCATTGGATAATTCCAGGGCAGACATGGCGTTTTTCGGGCGGCTCACAGAACTCCTGGGTCTGGAGAGATACCTGGACTCCTTTCCACACATGCTCTCCGGCGGCGCTCAGCAGTGCACCGCCATCGCAAGGGCGCTGATGACAAGACCTGCCATCGTGCTTGCAGATGAACCAACAGGAAGCTTCGACGCGAAAACCAGCCAGAATGTGGCAGGACTTCTGAAGCTGACCGCAGAGACCTTCCATCAGTCCCTGATCATGATCACCCACAATCTGGAACTGGCGCAGCTTGCCGACCGCGTGATCCGCCTGGAGGACGGCCGCATGGTATCCGATGGAAGATAAAATTTTACGACTTTTCCCTGCTTCTGTTCGCCCGTAGCCTGTAAAGGCACAAAAATGTAACTTTCGTGTACCTTTCCTGTGACATTGTCCTGCTATCATAAGTATCATAACAAGGAGGTACCGATATGAAAGACACGAAAAATATGCTGAACACTCTCGCCCGGCGCAGTCTCTCCGCCGGCAGGATCCGAAATCTCATCGCGGTGCTGGCAATCGCGCTCACCGCTGTCCTTTTCACATCCGTCACCACCATCGGACTTGGCACTTATGAGTCCCTCACGCTCTCCATGCAGCTCTTGAAGGGAAGCAAGTCCGACGGTGATTTCCGCAATATGACCACGGAGCAGTTTGAAGCTCTCTCAGACGCGGATTTTATCAGAGAATACGGGCTGCGCATGCCCGTTGGATTCCTCACCAACACAGACAGACACAATATTGAGCTCGATGTCATGGATGAGACAGAAGCAGAACTGCTTTTCTGCAATCCCTCCCACGGTTCCATGCCTCAGTCTGCTGATGAGATCGTCACATCCGATCTGGCGCTCCGAAATCTGGGTGCAGAACCTAAGGTCGGCGAGACCGTTACCATCGAGTTCACCGCACACGGAAAAGACTACTCCATGGATATGGTGGTCTCCGGCTGGTATGAAGCCACCAATGACCAGACCAGCACCATGGTCGCGGGAACCGCTTTCCGTGAAGCCAACCCTGACCTCTTCCGCTATACCTATCAGAATGACAGAGAAATTGCAGGGACCTACTGGTCCGATATCATCGCCTCCGGCACAGTCGGCCTCCTGGATAACATGAAGAACTGGTCCAGGAGTGTGGGCGGAGATCCGGAAGATATGGAAGCCCCAAACTACCTTCCCGGCATCGTCAATGAGATGACGAATCAGTCCATCGATCCTTCCATCCTCGCCATGGGCACAGTTTTTGTCATTCTGTTCATCTTCTGCGGGTATCTCCTGATCTATAACGTGTTCGATATCGCAGTCATGCAGGATATCCGCAGATACGGACTTTACCGCACCATCGGTATGAGCCGGAACCAGGTGAAACGACTCATCAACCGGCAGGCGCTGTGGCTCTCCTGCATCGGCATTCCTCTGGGGCTGATCATCGGATTCTTCATCGGACGCGCTACACTCCCCACTGTGATGGAGACATTTTCCACAGAGTATAAAAATATCGCGGTCAATGTAACGCCCTCCCCCATCATCTTCATTGGGGCGGCCCTGCTGGCAGCTCTCACTGTGTTCGTCAGCACAAGGAAGCCGGTACGTAAGGCCGCGAACATTCCGCCCATCGAGGCATTCCGGTACGTGGAAAGCGATACGGCAAGACGGAGCACAAGGCGAAGCGCTCCCGGAGCCAGTCTTCCGCGTCTTGCCTGGTCCAATCTGGGCCGTTCCCGCCGCCGTACCGCTTTTATCATAGTTTCCCTGATGCTCTGCGTGGTCCTCTTAAACTGCGTGGGCACCGCGGCACAGAGCGTGGACGTGGAGAAGCAGGTGGATTACATGATACGGACGGATTACTCTGTGGTCAACGCAGTGAGCACCAACGGTCAGAAAGGATTTACTTCCCGGGAGGAAGGCCTAAGTCAGGAGACGATGGACGCCATCGCATCTCAACCGGGTGTTACAGATGCAGGCGCAGTCTATAAAAATACAAAAGAAGACACGAATGTAACCTATGATTTCGGCATCATCCCGACCTTAGATCCCACTGTCGAGGAAGAGACCGGTCTGACCAGCGCAGCCACAGAGGACGGCTTCTCATTCAATCTGGGAGAAGACGGGCGTCCGATCTGCAATGTATATGGACTGAGCGAGACCGCAGTCGCCCGCATGGATCTCCGGGATGGAGAAACAGACCCTCACGCCCTCTACCGGAAAATGGAACAGAAAGAAGGACTCCTGGTAGGCGTAGACGTGGACCGTTCGGACATGTCCATTCAGAAAGTGCTGGATTTTGTCGATATAGGCGACACTGTCACCGTCTACAAAAACGGCGAACCTCTGCTGGAACTTCCGGTGCTGGCAAAGGCGGCGCTGAACGGAGATGATGAGGAGATCGGCTATACCGCAGCAGGTACTTTCAAGATCGGCGGCGACGGGATCTACATCTATCTTCCATCAGATATATACGAAGAGATCTATGATGAGCCTGTAGTCTACAAATATGCATTCAATGTGGAAGAATCCCAGCGGGACAACATGACTGCGTTCCTCACAGACTACATGGAGAATACGGATCCCACCATAGACTTTCTGACCGCGGACTCTGCACGGGAAAGTGCTGAGGCAACACAGTCCATGATTTCTTTTGTCGGAGGTCTGGTAGGCATCATCTTCGGAGTCATCGGTGTGCTCAACCTGATCAATACAGTCGTCACTACGATCCTGACCCGCCGTCATGAATTTGCCACCATGCGGAGCATTGGCATGACCCAGAAACAGCTCACAGAAATGATGGTCTTTGAGGGGCTCTTCTACGCTCTTGGCGCCTGTATCCTGGGACTGGTCTTTTCCCTGATCCTTGGCTTCACACTTGTAAAAGGACTGGTCGGAGGAATCTGGTATTTCACCTTCCACTTTACGATCCTTCCGGCGCTTATCACCTGTGCGGTCCTGGTCATTACCGGTCTGATCGTGCCCGCACTGGCGCTGAAATTTTTCAATAAGGGAAGTATCGTAGAGCAGTTAAGAATTTCTGAATAAACTCAAAAAGGTATTTATAAATTAATATATTTCTTTAAAGTCGTTGAATCCAAGGAGGAGCAAATTATGGAAAGCATCTTAAAAGCATCGGGAATCAAAAAATACTATGGAAAAGGGGACACCATGGTCAAGGCACTGGACGGCATTGACCTGGAGATTGAACGTGGAAAATTCACTGCCATCATCGGCACCTCCGGAAGCGGGAAATCCACCCTTCTGAACATGCTGGGAGGACTGGACACTCCCACCGCCGGGAGCATCCGGATCGGTAAGACAGACCTGGCGAAGCTGAACGGCGAGCAGGCTACAATATTCCGCCGCAAACAGATCGGATTCATCTTCCAGAACTACAACCTTGTTCCCGTCCTCACAATCTGGGAAAACATCGTGTTTCCCATTTCTCTGGACGGACAGAAACCGGATAAAAAATTCATCATGCAGGTAGTAAAAATGCTGGGTCTGGAAAGCAAGCTGGACTCTCTCCCCGGCAACCTCTCAGGAGGTCAGCAGCAGAGGGTTGCCATCGCCCGTGCCCTGGCATCAAAGCCCGCCATCATCCTGGCTGATGAGCCCACCGGAAACCTGGACTCCAAGACCAGCGATGATGTGATCGGCCTTCTCAAAATGACCAGCCGGGAATTCCACCAGACTATCGTCATGATCACCCACAATCCCGATATCGCCCAACAGGCGGACCGGATCGTGAGGATCGAGGACGGGCGGATCATGTACGAGTGATCTGCCGAGGGAGAAGGGGACGTACAACCGTCCGCCGGAGACAGATATTGCTTTCAGGCACGCTTGCGCTTGGAGAACAACGCAACGGTACATAAGTGCCGGCGCTGTTTTACGGTCCATAGTCAACATATCTCTCCGGCTGCGTTGTCTCGTTCCTTCTCGGCGACAGATGAAGGATATAAAAAGGTCGGAACTGCTGTAAAAATGCGAGAAGTGCCTTGCGTGCCCCGACCAGATATGCTATATTAAAGACGGAAAAGGAACAACCGCCAAAATGGTTGACCTCGTTGAAAAGGTAATTTATAGAATCACCACCCCAACTCGCCAAAGTTCCGGGGTGGTTTTTCTATGCTTAAAACATTACTTGATAAACGTAAATACGAATGTCAGCAATGCCAGAATGAACATTCCAAAAGCCATCAGATCTTTAAAGTCAAACGGTTTCTTGTCCATCAGCACCACCCCCATTCTATGTAGATATGTAGAATAGAGGTCAGCCACCCTGTAACACGGTTGTTCCTGCCCATATGGTAGCATAGCGGAATCAGACAGACAATATCTTTTTGATCAAATCTTTCCTTTCCGCCCGCAGCCGTAAGCCCAGCCGGATACAGGTGTTGATCAAAGGCTGTAAAACAACGCCGGTCCTTGGTGCGCGTTCTCTGCGCACCTATGTACCGCTGCGTTGTTTTCCAAGCGCGAGCGTGCCTGCGATCAATACCTGTATCCGGCGGACTAATGTGTTCCTCGGCGGATGAATACTCCGGCGGTTCCTACTTCCCAAACCCGCAGTTCGGGAATGTACACACCTCACAGTTCAGGCACAGCCCGCCCTCTCCGAGCGTGGTAAAGTCCTCTGCACAGAGCCTTTCTCCCGCCGCGATCCGCGGCAGCACAAGGTCAAAGATCGTCCGTTTTGAATACATCACGCACCCGGGCAGCCCCATCACCGGGATATTTCCTGCATAGGCAAGCATAAACATGGCTCCCGGCAGAACCGGAGCGCCGTAGGTGATCACCTCATCCGAGGCGTTGCGGATAGCGACCGGGGTCCTGTCGTCCGGATCCACGCTCATCCCGCCGGTGCAGACAACCAGATCCGCGCCTTTTCGGATCCACTCTTTTATTGCTTCTGTCACCATATCGGACTCATCATTACAGAGCGTATTTCCAAGCACGTTCATCCCGGCTTCCTCAAGCTTCTCTTTTACAACCGGTGTGAACTGGTCTTTGATCCTTCCATAATAAACCTCGCTTCCGGTAGTTACGATCCCGGCTTTCATAGAGTGGAAAGGCAGGATCTGAAAGATCGGTTTTTCTCCGCAGAGCTCTTTCACACGGTTCATCTTCTCCTCTTCGATGACAAGCGGAACAACCCGCATCCCGACGATCTTGTCGCCCTTTTTCACAGCAAAATTGCCGTGACGGGACGCCAGCACGATCTGCCCCATGGCGTTAACCGCATTCAGCTTCTCCCTGTCGATCTTGAGAAGCCCGTCACATTCCGCCGTCAGCTCGATCTTTCCCTCTTTCGGTTCGGAAGCCTTCATGTGCTTTCCCTGGCAGACCTGACGCAGCACTTCCGCCGCGTCATTCTCGTGGATCATTCCTTCCTGAGCTTCCCAGACATACAGATTCTCTTTTCCCACAGAGAGAAGGACCGGAATGTCCTCCTCGGTCACGACATGACCCTTGCGGAACACCGCGTCCTTCGTGACCCCCGGTATGATCTGTGTGATATCATGGCAGAGCACGCTGCCTACTGCATCTTCTGTTCTGATCAGTTTCATCTTAATCACTCCTCGTTCTCTTTCAGGGATACATTTCCCAGGTCCTTCAGCCATACCGAGACGCAGGCATCGCTGGGCATCCTCCAGTCTCCTCTCGGGGAAAGCGCCACCGTACCGATCTTCGGGCTGTCCGGCAGACAGGAGCGCTTGAACTGCTGGGAAAAGAATCTCCGGCAGAACGTCTCCAGCCATTTCAGGATGGTCACATTGTCATACTCCCCTTTAAATGTCAGATCCGCCAGCCGGAAGATCTTGCTGGGCTCATAACCGAAGCGAAGCATGTAATAGAGGAAGAAATCATGGAGTTCATAAGGGCCTACCAGATCCTCCGTTTTCTGCGCGATGTCCCCGTCCTTCGGAGGAAGAAGTTCCGGGCTCACCGGTGTATCAAGCACATCATAGAGCACCTTTTTCAGTTTCTCGTCAGCAGTGTCGTCCGCCGCATATTTCACCAGATGGCGCACCAGCGTCTTGGGCACGGACGCGTTCACGCCGTACATGGACATGTGATCTCCATTGTATGTTGCCCAGCCGAGAGCCAGCTCTGACATATCCCCGGTTCCGATCACCATCCCCCAAGTCTTGTTGGCGATATCCATCAGGACCTGAGTCCGCTCTCTTGCCTGAGAATTTTCATAGGTAACGCTGTGATCCTCGGGATCCTGCCCGATATCCCGGAAATGGATGTTCACCGCCTCCGCGATAGGCACTTCCTTCAACGTTGCCCCTACCTGTCTCGCCATCTCGCAGGCATTCTGGTAAGTCCGGTCTGTCGTGCCGAAACAGGGCATGGTAACGGCAAGGATCTCTTTCTTGTCCTTCCCCAGCATGTCAAACGCACGGGCGGTCACAAGAAGCGCCAGCGTGGAATCAAGGCCTCCCGAAATCCCTACCACTGCTGTCCGGGCATTCGTGTGTGCCAGTCGTTTCTTCAGTCCCATTGCCTGGATCGTCAGGATCTCTTCACAGCGCTGTGCCCTGGCAGCCTCGTCTGCCGGGACAAAGGGTCTCTTCGGAAACGTTCTGGTAAGTTTTGTCTTTCCCATCTCAACATAGAAAGGAACCCTGATCAGCGTCTGATACTCCCCTGTCTGGAAGGTGGTATTTTTTCTTCTCTCGGCAACGATCCTCTGGATATCCAGTTCCGAATAGATGATCTCATTGTGATATCTCTTCGCCTCTTTTAGTATCGTCCCGTTTTCTGCGATAATATTGTGTCCGCCGAACACAAGGTCCGTGGTAGACTCTCCCTCTCCGGCATTGGCATAGACATAGCCTGCGATCAGACGGGCCGACTGCCCGGAGATCAGTTCCCGCCGGTAGGCGTCCTTTCCGATGGTCTCATCGCTGGCCGAACAGTTGACGATCACCGTCGCGCCCTCCAGCGCCGCAGTGATACTGGGCGGGACAGGGGACCACACATCCTCACAGATCTCCGCCGAGACGATCAGCTTTTCCATGACCGTGGACTGGAACAGGATACAGGGACCAAACGGGATCCGTTCCCCTTCAAATGAAATGTATCTTGCCTCTTTCGGCCCCGGCGTAAACTGTCTCATCTCATAGAACTCTCCGTAATTCGGAAGAAATGTCTTGGTCGTAAGCCCGATGATCTTCCCCCGGTTCAGCGCCGCGGCCACATTGTAAAGTTTCCCTTCGATCTCAAGAGGCACGCCCACAAAGACCAGGATGTCCTTGTCCGCTGTAAAGCGCGCTGTTTCAAGAAGAGCATCCTTTGCCGCGTTCAGAAGAACGTCATGGGTAAAAAGATCGCTGCATGTATAACCGGTCAGACACAATTCCGGAAATGCAAGGATCTTCGCCCCGTTCCTGCACGCCTCGCTGATATCGTCCATGATCCGTTCCATATTAAAGGCCACATCCGCCACCCGGATATCCGGCGTCGCCGCAGCCACTTTGACAAATCCGTGTTTCATCGTTTTTCCGCCTTTCCTTATTTTCTCGCTCTCTTGAGCAGTTCTTTTAACTCATCCACTGAATACGTGTACGCTGTATTGCAGAAATGGCATTTCACTTCCACTTCTTTTCCGTCGTCGATCATGGACTGGATCTCCTTTTTCCCGATGCTGATGATCGCTTTCTCGATCCTCTCCTTGGAACAGTTGCAGTGGAATCGTGCCGGAAGCGTATCTGTGATCTCCAGATCCAGTCCTTCCAGAACATGTCCCAGCATCTCCTCCGGTGTATGTCCGTTGTCCAGCATGGATGTGACAGACTGGATATTCTGGATGTTCTGTTCCAGTTTCTCGAGCACCTTATCCTCGATAAAAGGCATCACCTGAACGATAAATCCGCCCGCGCATCTCACAGTGTTGTCCTTCTCCATCAGAACCCCCAGGCCGACAGAAGAAGGGACCTGCTCGGAGGTAGCGAAATAATAAGTCAGATCCTCTGCGATCTCCCCGGTCTGCAGGATCGTCTGCCCGGAATAAGGTTCCTTCAGTCCCATATCCTTGATCACGGTGAGTACGCCCTGCCCCAGAGCTCCTCCCACATCTAGCTTGCCGTTCTTCGGCGGGAGCATAACATCCGGATTGTGCACATACCCCTTCACATTTCCCTGGCTGTCGGCAGTCACCGTAAGTCCTCCGATCTGTCCGCTGCAGTTGATCTGAATAGTCAGCACATCGTCCTCATTTTTCATCATGCTCCCCATCATCACGCCTCCGGTCAGAAGGCGTCCCAGCGCTGCCGTTGCCACCGGACTGGTGCCGTGGCGCTGTCTTGCCTCCTCCACAAGCTCTGTTGTCACTGCAGCAAACGCCCTGATCTGCGTATTCGCCGCTGCTGCTCTTACGATATAATCTCCCATGTTCTATTTCTCCATTTCTTTTTCGTTTTCTGTCTGGTTCTCTGTCTCGTTTTCTATGGTCTTTCCCGACTCCCGGGCGATCACATAAACCCTTTCACTGTGCTCTCCCGGCTCTTCCTTCGTAAATGCATCATACGCCGTCACAAATTCCATGCCGGACTTCCGCACCAGTTCCCGGATTTCCTCCAGCGTATAGCTCCTTTGAAAATGAGTCTCCTGATATTTCCGGTAGATTTCATTTCCCTCGGTCGATGCGGAAGCGTCCCGGATAAACAGAGTCAGATCATACTCATTGATCCGCTCTTCTTCATAATAACAGTTGTCCCATATAAAACTGCACTCTCCCCGGTCCTCTGCGATCATCTGCTCCCCCAGGATCTCCCGGTATTTATATTCCGTATTGAAATCAAAGATGAAGACGCCGCCGGGATCCAGATAGTTGTTTACCAGCCGGAACACTTCGACAAGATCGTCAGGTTCTGTGATATAGTTGACAGAATCGCAGATGCTCACCACCGCCCTCACTGTGCCGTAGAGTTCAAACTCTCTCATATCCTGCAGAAGATACAGGATATCATGTCCTGAACGCAGTTTCTTCTCCAGTGCGATCTCCAGCATGTCCTCCGAATTGTCCACGCCGATCATATCATATCCATATCCGGCCAGAATCTCCGTCATCGCTCCTGTCCCGCATCCCAGGTCCAGGACCAGTCCACTGTCCACACCGTATTCCCGGAGCAGAGAATAAAGATACCGCCCCCACTCCTCATAAGGCACATTGTCCATAAATATATCGTAAACACGTGCAAATCCGGTATATGCCTCCATAATTCCGTCACCTTTCTGCCAAAAATCACTCCCTGTCGGGGAGCTGTAACAAGTTTATCACATTTTTCAGATCTTGGCACTATGAAACCTTTATTATAAAAGTAAAACTATTTAAAATATTTTTCCCTTTTAACTTCCCTTTGTTATGATAAAGTGATATAATTTTAAAGCTGTGCTAAAAAAAGCGTTAAATTTTTATCAAAAGAAAAGAAAGGAATGAAAGTTCAATGGACAACAAGAATGATTTCAAACCGTATATTCCGGCTGACAAAATTGTTCCGGAATTTACAGTCACTTCTGTCCTGATCGGCTGTATCCTTGCCATCGTGTTTGGAGCCGCAAACGCATACCTGGGACTTCTGGTCGGTATGACGATCTCCGCATCGATCCCGGCAGCCGTTATCTCCATGGGTATCATCCGTGTGATCCTTCGCAGGGATTCCATTCTGGAGAACAACCTGGTACAGACGATTGGTTCTGCCGGAGAGTCCCTCGCGGCAGGCGCGATCTTCACACTTCCCGCACTCTTCCTGTGGGCAGAGGAGGGAAAGATCGAATTTCCAAGTATCCTGACCATTTTCCTCATCGCACTGTTCGGCGGTATCCTGGGAGTCTGTTTCATGGTTCCCCTCCGTCAGGCGCTCATCGTTGAGGAACACGGGACCCTTCCCTTCCCGGAAGGTACTGCATGTGCGGAAGTCCTCCTCGCAGGCGAGGAAGGCGGAAGCAAAGCCGGATCTGTCTTCAAAGGTCTGGGTATTGCAGCCGTGTACAAATTTGTCGCAGACGGATTCGGAGTGTTCCCGAGCGAGATCGGATACGCTTTCAAGGGATTCGCAGGTTCTCAGATCGGGATCCAGGTCCTGCCGTCTCTTGCCGGCGTAGGATTCATCTGCGGACCGAAGATCTCCAGCTACATGCTGGCCGGAGGTACACTGAGCTGGTTCGTGCTCATGCCGGCGATCGCTCTGTTCGGCGGAGATGCCACCATCTTCCCTGCGACAGATCCGATTTCCTCCATGACCCCCAGCGACCTCTGGAACAACTATATTAAATATATCGGTGCCGGAGCTGTTGCAGCCGGCGGTGTGATCAGCCTGATCAAGACATTCCCGCTGATCATCCGCACCTTCAAGCAGGCGATGAAGAGCATGTCCAAAAAGCACGCGAGCACAAATGTGCTCCGTACCCAGGAGGATCTTCCGATGCCTCTGCTGCTCGTCATGATCCTGGTCATCGTTGTTCTGATCTGGCTCGTACCCACATTCCCGGTCAACCCGATCGGCGCTCTGATCATCGTGATCTTCGGATTCTTCTTTGCATCCGTATCCTCCCGTATGGTCGGACTGATCGGATCATCCAACAACCCTGTTTCTGGTATGGCTATTGCAACTCTGATCATCGCGACACTGCTTCTGAAGCTCACCGGCTCTGACGGTACCACAGGCATGGTCGGCGCGATCGCGATTGGCGGTATCATCTGTATCGTCGCAGCAATCGCGGGAGATACTTCACAGGATCTGAAGACCGGATTTATTGTAGGAGCCACACCGAAGAAACAGCAGATCGGTGAAATGCTCGGCGTTGTTGTTTCCGCAGCTGCCATCGGATTTGTTCTCTACCTGCTGAACGAAGCTTGGGGATACGGTACGGACAAGATCCCGGCAGCTCAGGCCACTATGATGAAACTCCTTGTTGAAGGTATCATGGACGCCAACCTTCCGTGGGCACTGATCCTGATCGGTGTATGCGTTGCCATCGTGGCTGAGATCCTTCAGGTGCCGGTAATGCCTTTTGCAGTCGGCATGTACCTGCCGTTCTCCTTAAGTGCCGGAATCATGGCAGGCGGCGCTGTCCGCTTCATTGTGGAGAAGATCAAAGGAAGCGACGAAGAGAAAAAAGAGCGTACAGACCGCGGTGTACTGTTTACATCCGGACTCATCGCCGGAGAGGGTATCATGGGTATCGTCCTTGCCATCCTCGCTGTTGCCGGCGTCGATTCTGTGATCAAGCTCAAGGCTTCTCTTCCGCAGTTCGCAAGCCTGATCATCTTTATCCTTCTTCTGTTCTACCTTTACAGAACATGTATGAAGAAAGAGAAATAAATTTAACGTTTTTCAGCACCCGGAAGCAGCCTGACTCTTGCAGGCTGCTTCTTTCCATGTTAGAGTATCTGTTGTAAGGAGGATACGATACGCAAATGAAAACAAAGCAGTCAAAAAACTATCTGGACTACATCCCGGTAAAAAATCCGGAGATTGAGTATCATACAGACGAAAAGGGGATCGTCACCGTAGAGATCGAGTGGAAGGGATTCTATCACCGGATCGCGCAGCGTTTCTTCCACCGCCCGAGAGTGAGCGACATCAGGCTGGACGGCTACGGAAGCTTTGTCTGGCTCGCCATCGACGATGTCAGCGACGTCCACCAGCTCTCAAAAAAACTGGACGAAAAATTTCCCGGAATGGAGAAATCACTCTCCCGCCTCATCAAATTTCTTGAGATCCTTCGTGACAATCATCTCATCATCTGGAAAGGAGAAAAATGGAACTGATCCTTCATTATATTCCATATGTCCTGCTCTTCGCTCTCGCCACCGCGCTTATCTATGCATGGGGACTGTGGCGCACTATGCGTCAGCAGCAGGATCTTTCAAACCTTCTCTCCGCAAAAGGCGTCGCAAAGATAAAAAAAGCGCTCCGCAAAAACGGAGCAATGACACGCCGGGATCTGGAACCGGCAGTAAAAGGGCTTTCTGCGAAGCAGCCATTCAGCCGGGAGCAGATCGCCGTTACTGATCCACAGCAGTTTCTTGATTCCCTCCTTCCCTACATGGTAAAGCAGAGGATCATCACCGAGGAGACCCAGAACGGAAGAAAGGTATACATATTGAAGAAATAAAAGAGCCCGCGCGGATGTGCTTATGCAGCAGATCCGCGCGGGCATATTCTTTCTTTTACTCTTTCTGTTATTCAGCCAGTCTCTTCAGCACATCTTTGAGCAGAACATAGAAACGCTCAAAGGAATCCAGAGGAAGATGCTCTTCCGGCGTATGGACGTTATAGAGAGTCGGTCCTACTGCGATCGCATCCAGTCCCGGGATCGCGTCAGAAAACAGTCCGCATTCCAGTCCCGCATGAAGCGCTTCTGTCTTGAGTTCCTCCCCGAAGAGTTCTCTGTAACTCTCACAGAATACTTCACGCACCGGAGATTTCTCTCTGTAGCTCCAGCCCGGATACTCACCGGCGTATTCTGCCTTAAACCCGAAGGTATCTGCAAGAAGCCCCAGGCGCGCCTTTATCTCTTCCTGGAGTGAAGCCACGGAAGAACGGGGTGAGAAAACGATCACAAGACGGTCTTCCTCCGCACGTGCAACACCCATGTTGGTGGAAACAACTACAAATCCGTCCAGTTTCATGTTCCGGCTCTGTACGCCATTGGGCGCAAGATACATGGCTGTGATAAACGCCTTCGCGTCTTCTACCGAAACCGCGTCAGCTTCCCTGTTCTCTTCTGATGTGATCTCACAGGCAAATGCTTCCTCATAAGGAGTGATCTCTTCTGCAAGAGTCTCCGCCAGATCGCAGGCGATCTCTTCCGCCTTTTTCGCCTGGTCCGCGTCGGCGTAGATCAGGGATGCCATACATTCTCTCGGGATTGCGTTATCCTTGTTTCCTCCGGCAAACGATACCAGTTTTCCGTCTGTCTCTTTCATGACCTGATAAAGGACCCTGGCCATCAGGCGGATCGCGTTCTGGCGCTCCTTGTCGATGTCTGTACCCGAGTGTCCCCCCTTCAGTCCGGAAATGTCAATGGTAAGAAGTGTTCCCTCTGCTTTTTCTCTTTTTATCTCTCTCTCGCACTCAATGCGGAGACCGCCCGCGCAGCTGATCGTGGCGATTCCTTCTTCCTCGGAATCCATATTGATCATAGTACGGGCAGATATCTGAGACTTATCCAGCGCCCTCGCTCCGTTCAGTCCCACTTCTTCCTCCGTGGTAAATACACATTCCACCGGAGGATGCACGATATCCTCATCATCCAGCACCATCATCATGAGCGCAACCGCCACACCGTTGTCAGATCCCAGTGTTGTCCCGTTTGCAGTGAGGATTCCGTCCTTCACTACAAGGTCAATGCCGTCCTTTTCAAAATCATGTTCCACTCCGGCCACTTTCTCGCACACCATATCAAGATGTCCCTGGAGCATGACCGCCGGACGGTCCTCTGCGCCTTTGCTCCCGCCTTTCTTGATGATCACATTGTGAGCCTCATCCTGATATACCCAGAGTCCTCTGTCATTGGCAAATTTTACGAGATAATCGCTGATTCCTTTCTCATTGCCTGATCCTCTCGGGATCGCGCTGATCTCCTCAAAAAAATGAAATAACTTTTCAGGTTTGTAACCTGTGATCTTGTACTCCATAATCTCTCCTCTTTTCTGATATCTTTTCTGATAATGGGAATGATACATTTTTCAGAGGCACACACACTTAGACGGGTGTACGCCTGCGTTCACTGCACCATGCACCATTATAGCAGATTTTTCTTTCTATTTCACTAATTTAAACCGATAAATGCACAGACAGCCGCGATCACAATGGTCGGAAGCATACTGGCGGCCTTCAGCAACAGCTTTCCCGCATTTCCCGCATTGTGGCAATTTTCTCTTGACATGCCCTTTTCCCTGAACTACAATAGACAGATGAAAAGAGAATACATCATTCGGTAGGTGAGGTTACCACAGGGATTGGGTATATATCCCGAAGATTGCTGCCGCGAGATTGTGGAGACACAAAGTGTTGGTCAGCAGGCTGCGTCGTGAAGGCGCAACCTAATGCAATTGATATGCCCTGTGATACTAAAGCTTGAACGATGCATTTGTTTGTGGGGCTGAAAATTCGGACTCCGCCATTGTTCAGGCAATGGTGGGGTTCTTTTTATTTTCCCGTGCGGAGTATGCCTGCATGTCAATTTGGCGTCTGCAGCGGACCAAAATATACGGATGCCTGCAGCGGGACATTTAAATTTCAGAGAAAAGGGAGGTGAGGTTATGGACTCTGGTGCCGGTTATCACTTGTGCAGCTTAAAGACGAAAATTTGTATAAAGAGAGGGAATCATCATGAACAGAGATATTTTTGTAAAACTCCTTCAGCAGCGTCAGTTCAAGGCTGTAAGGAGTATTCTGGATGTAATGAACGAAGTGGACATAGCCTTACTGCTCTCAGAGCTGGAAGATAAGGAGCTTGCCCTGGCTTTCCGCCTGATCCCGAAGGATAAGGCTGCGGAAGTGTTCGCAAACATGGACAGTTCCATGCAGAGTTATCTGGTGGAAATCTTCACAGAAAAAGAACTGAAAGAACTTCTTGACGACCTGTATATGGACGATACGGTGGACATGCTGGAGGAACTTCCAGCCAATCTGGTCAGCCGCATTCTGGATGCCGTATCCGCCTCCGACCGGGTCAAGATCAATGAACTTTTAAACTATCCCGACGACAGTGCCGGGAGCATCATGACAACAGAATATGTGAATCTGCGCAAAGACATGACCGTTGCGCAGTCCATGGCGCATATTAAGCGGACCGGGATCCACAAAGAAACAATATACACCTGTTATGTGACAGAACAGAGGAAGCTGATCGGTACCGTATCCGCCAAGGAACTGATGACTGAAGACGATGATATGCGCATCGAAGAACTGATGGAGAAAGAGATCATCTCGGTCCACACCCACACGGATCAGGAAGAAGTTGCGCGGCTTTTCAGGAAGTATGACCTGATCGCCATCCCTGTGCTGGATGAAGAGGATCTCATGGTCGGTATCGTTACATTTGACGACGCCATGGACGTCATGGTCGACGAGGCCACCGAGGATATCACAAAGATGGCTGCCATCAATCCCAGCGAAAAAACTTATTTCGAGACTTCCGTGCTGACCCATGCGAAGAACCGGATCCCCTGGCTCCTCATCCTGATGTTCACATCCATCATCACCGGGACCATCATCACAAAATATGAGGATGCCTTTGCTGCGATCCCCCTTCTTGTATCCTTCATCCCAATGCTGATGGACACAGGAGGAAACTGCGGTTCTCAGAGTTCCACCCTGATCATCCGCGGTATCGCACTGTCACAGATCCGCTTCAAGGATATCTTCCGGGTGATCTTCAAGGAATTCCGTGTCTCCCTGATCGTAGGAGCCGTACTTGCCGTTTCCAACGGGATCCGCATCATGATACAGTATCAGAATTTTAAGCTTGCTGTCGTTATCGCGCTGTCCCTCATCGGCACGGTCGTTATCTCAAAAATGATCGGATGTATCCTGCCGCTCCTCGCCAGCAAAGTACATCTGGATCCGGCGATCATGGCTTCTCCGCTGATCACCACGCTGGTAGATATTTTCTCGATCCTGATCTACTTTAACGTAGCAACGCAGCTTTTTAATTTGTAAGACCATAATATAAAGCCGCGGGGATACTGCCGTTTCATATTACTGCAGTATCCCCGCGGCTTTTCTGTTTTCAGATCAGATACATTCTGGATTCTGGAAGATTTTCTGACCGTCCTCTCTGTCATAGATCTGTCAGAAGTTCCGAACGCTCTCAGTCTTCAGTCACGATCTCTCCCATGCTGATCGTTCCCTTCAGTTCATACGCTTCGTCCAGGAGCACGAAATCCGCGTCTCGTCCTGCTTTGATCTCCCCTTTCTGGGTAAGGCCGAACTCCTTCGCCTGGTTTCCCGAACTCATCTTTACCGCATCTTCCATTCCCACACCGGTAAACTTCATCACGTTGCGGAACGCATTGATATATGTCAGTACACTGCCGGCGATGGTGCCGTCCTCCAGGCGGGCCGTGCCGTCTTTTACATAGACAGTCTGTCCTCCCAGTTCACTCTTTCCTTCCGGCATTCCCTTGGCACGCATGGAATCCGTGATCAGTTCAATCCCGTCACTGCCTTTCACTTTATGTGCCAGAGCGATCATCTGAGGACGGATATGGATTCCGTCGCAGATCAGTTCCGCATTCACCCCGTCCGTGAGAAGTCCGTATCCGGTCACTCCCGGTTCCCTGTGGTTCAGTCCTCTCTGGGCATTGTACAGATGAGTCACATGGCGCGCTCTGGATGCACAAAGTTCGTCGTATGTGGCATTTGAGTGTCCGGCGCTTAAGGTAACCCGGTTGGACAGGCACCAGTTTTCAAACTCTTCTGAGGCTTCCTCCGGCGCATAGGTCACGATCCGGATCCGGTTTCCACTCAGTTCATTCCAGCGGGCAAGCGTTTTTTCATCCGGCGTCTTGATATAGGATGCATCCTGCGCCCCCTTATAATTTACAGAGATAAACGGACCTTCCAGATGTATCCCCTGGATCACCGGATTTTTCTCTGCAGCCTTCTTGATATTTACCATCGCTTTCTCGATATTGTCATAAGTCTGTGTCATTGTAGTACAGAAATAGGAAGTGATTCCCTCTCTCGCTGCCATAAGGCGCACCATCCGGTCAATCTCCTCCGGAGACGCGTCCATGCTGTCATAGCCATATCCCCCGTGGCTGTGAACATCAATAAATCCCGGGATCACAAATCTTCCTTCTCTCTCAATGATCTCGTCCTCTTCCCGGGGGATGTAATTTCTCATCTCTCCCACTTCAGAGATTCTCTTTCCATAGCGTACATACCCGTCTTCGATCACACCTGTCCCCGTATAGATCGTTCTGTTTTTTAATACTTTCATTTCTTTTTCTGCGGTATCAGGCACTCTTTGCCCGCCCCAAACCGCGCTCCTTTCTTTCTGTTGTATTTCCATCATAATACCTCTCTCTTTCGCTGTCAAAGCAATCCTGAATATAACAGAAAAACCGACATTATTTTCCGCTTATTTTCTTTTGCATTCCATTTATCTGTGCTATACTTTACAGCATCTGGTAATGATTGAGGAGGTAAACATCATGTCAAAGTATATTCTTGAAGCATGCGTGGACAGTGTCCAATCCGCTTTGGCGGCGGAGAAAGGCGGCGCCAGCCGGGTAGAACTCTGCAGTGATCTTGTAATCGGAGGCGTATCCCCGTCTCTGCCGCTGTTCCGTCAGATCAGACGACATACCGGGCTGAAGATAAGAGTTCTGCTCCGCCCCAGATATGGGGATTACTGCTATGACGATTATGAATTCGAAGAACTCAGAGAAGAGGTGTCCATGTTCCGGGAGGAAGGGGCAGACGGTGTTGTCGTCGGAATCCTGAATCCGGACGGATCACTGAACACGGACCAGCTCTCAAAGCTGAAACAGGAGGCAGGCTCAATGGAGATTGCCCTTCACCGTGCTTTCGATGTATGTGCGGATCCGTTTCTCGCTCTTGAGCAGGCAGTGGATCTTGGGTTTGACACCATCCTGACCAGCGGTCAGGCTCCCACAGCCTGGGAGGGACGCGATCTTTTAAAGGAGCTTCAGAAAAAGAGCCGGGGCCGTATTGAGATCCTTGCCGCATCCGGGATCGGGCCGGAGCCGATCAGGGAACTGATTCCCTATACAGGAATTTCTTCTTATCACATGTCCGGAAAGGTGGAACTGGAAAGTGCTATGATCTTCCGGAAAGAAGGCATCGGGCTCGGTCTCTCCGAAGACAGCGACTACAAGATCCTTCGGACAGACAGCCAGGAGATCCGCACATCTGTTGAACTGCTGAGCCAGACCTTCGGAGCATGACCATAAACAAAGAGTGCGGTTTCCGGTTCACTCAGATTCCCCGGAAACGCACTCTTTCTGCGTCTGACTCTGCTATTTTCCTGCCGTCCTGTCTCTGGACCCTTCCCGTGCCGTACCGGCTGTTATCTCTCCATCATACTGATGGACTCGATGCCGACACTTCCGCCTCTCACAACCTCGATGGTCTTAAATTCTTCTTTCATCAGCTTTACCACCGCGTCGTTCTTGGTCGCTGTCTGTACGAATTCTACCAGCACGCTGTCCCTGCCGTAGTCAATGACTTTTGCCTTGAACGTCTCCGCGATCTGGAATACTTCTACTTTATCCTCCGGAGTGCACTTAAACACTTTGACATAGAGGATCTCTTTCATCCGGACAAAGATATCCGTAAAGTCAATGACCTTGATCACTTCTACCATACGGTTAAGCTGTTTCTTGATCTGTTCAAACGTCTCGTCATCGCTCACTGTCGCGATGGTCATCCTTGATACCGTCGGATCCTCTGTCGTCCCCACGGTCAGACTGTCCAGGTTGTAGGATTTACCGGAAAAAAGCCCGGAAATCTTAGAGAGCACACCGACCTGGTTTTCCACGTAGAGGGAGATCCATCTCTTTTTCATATTATTATCCATCTGCTTTTCCTCCTTTTTCCTAGCAGTCCATGATCATATCTTCCAGAGTTCCGTCCGGTTTCACCATCGGATAGACCAGTTCCTCCGGATCAATGATGAACTCGATCAGAGTGGGAACCTTTCTGCTGCGGTTCTTCTTCGCCTCTTCAAATGCCGGAGCGATCTCTTCTCTTTTCGTCACACGAAGCCCGACTGCACCGTAGCTCTCGGCAAGTTTGACGAAATCCGGCGTATATTCCGGCATCTCCTCGCCATGTGTTCTCCTGTAAAGCGCTCCAGAACGGAGATTCGTCATACCGTAGCGTTTTCCGTAGAACAGCTTCTGCCACTGGCGCACCATTCCCAGATACTCATTGTTGAACACACAGAGGATCAGCGGAAGTTCTTCCAGAACCGCCGTTGCAAACTCCTGGATATTCATCTGCATACCGCCGTCTCCGCACACTGCGATGACCGTCTTGTCCGGATTGCCGATCTGCGCCCCTATAGCCGCCGGGAATCCGTATCCCATGGTTCCGAGACCGCCGGACATGATGAGCTGTTTCTTCTCTGTGATCTCCGTATACTGGGCAACAAACATCTGGTGCTGTCCCACATCCGCCGCAATGATCGCATCGTCAAACTGTCGGTTCATCTCATCTATGATATCTTTCGGTCCCATCTGGGCCCGTTTTTTCATCGTAAGAGGATGCTCTTTCTTCCACCCGCTGATCTGTTTTCTCCATGCTTCCGTCTCACAGGGCTCCACATACTCATTCATCTTTGTGATCGCCTCCAGAGCGTCCGCCACAATGGGAACATGCACCTGGATATTTCTGGAGATGGAGGCTGTATCGATATCGATATGGACGATCTGGGCTTTCGGCGCAAACGCATGGAGTTTTCCCGTAATACGGTCGTTAAACCTTGTTCCGATGGAAAACAGAAGATCGCACTCGCTGACCGCCATGTTGGCTGCATATGCCCCGTGCATTCCCAGATTGCCTATAAAGAGCGGATGATTGGTCGGGATGGCTCCCCGCCCCATGATCGTTGTGACGACAGGAACGTTTGTCTTGTTGACCACCTCGGTAAAGACTTCGTTCGCCCTTGCGATATTGACGCCTCCTCCCGCAAGGAACAGCGGTCTCTCCGCCTTTTTCAGCATCTTGATGGCACGTTTGAGCTGTCCCATATGAACGCTCGTGTTCGGTTTATATCCCCGGATATTTACGGTCTTCGGATATTCCGGACTTCCCAGTTCTCCCATCACATCCTTCGGAAGGTCGATGAGCACAGGCCCGGGTTTTCCTGTCCTGGCGATATAGAAGGCTTCCTTAATGATCCGCCCCAGATCCTCCCGTCTGCGGACCGTCACGCCGTATTTCGTAATGCTCCTTGTGATCCCTACAATGTCAACCTCCTGGAACGCATCGTTTCCGATCAGATGTCTTGCCACCTGCCCGGTAAAACAGACCAGCGGCACACTGTCGTAGTTTGCCGTGGCAAGTCCGGTCACCAGGTTTGTCGCCCCCGGGCCGCTCGTCACCAGGCACACGCCAACTTTTCCCGTGGTCCTGGCATAGGCGTCCGCCTCATGGACCAGAGCCTGTTCATGCCTTGGAAGGATCACTTTAATATCATCCTGTTTATACAGCTCATCGCTGATATCGATCGTGCACGCTCCCGGATAGCCGAAGAGTGTGTCCACTCCCTCTTCTTTCAATGCTCTTACCAGTAATTTGTTCCCCGTGATCTGTCTCAATTTACTACCTCCTTTTAACTTTTCACGTCGAAAAGAAAACCCTAAGCACATCATATGCTTAGGGCGAATCTTAATCCGTGTTACCACCTAAATTCAGAGAAATCTCTCTGCACTCTGCCGGTACAGGAGTCCGCTTTTTCTCATGCTTTCCATAAAAGCACGTCCGCTTTATCCGATACCGCTTCCCTGTAACGCGGGAAAAACGTTGGAGCCTACTGAAACGGATCATCTCATCTTCTGCTTTCTCTGCCCGTCTTTTTCCTGCGGAACAGACTGCTCTTTCCGTCGTTCGGTCCACTGCTCGAGGGCTACTTCCAGGATCCCGTCACGGAGACTTACACCGTCCGTCTCCTCTCTGCGCATCGGAAGATCATGTACTCCTCCCTGTCACTGCATTTTTGTTAAAAATTTAAATACATTATAGTGTGTATTTTTAACTTTGTCAATCACGTTTTCTTGATGTATTTTAATCTTTCCGTACTGATCCGTTAAAACTTCAAGGCTGTATTTACAGTGTAAACCGGTACGTCTCTCCTCCGGACAGCTCTTTTTCCTTTCCGTCTCTGCCTGCAAACACCACATCCAGTCCTTCCGGCATTGTGATCTGATATGTATATTTTCTTTCTCCCGTTCCACACAGTTCAGACCTGTAGGAAAACCGGACTGTTCCTTTCGGAGTGACGACAGTTCCCTCCAGATCCGGGATATAGTCCATATGAGGATGAATCCGCGCTTTCTGCCAGCCTGCTCCTTCCGGAGAGATCCCCGCCATAGTCCGGATCATCTCATAGATGGGAAGAGCGCTCCACGCATGGCAGTCGCTTCTTGTATCCCCCGGGGTCTCCGGACAGGTCGTACATCCAAGGGCGGGAAGTCCTTTCCAGAGTTCCATGTCTTTCTCTGTCATGGAATACAATCCCACCTTCTCCAGCGCACGGAACCATTCATAGGAAGTGGAAAAGGTGACCTTCAGAACATCCTCTTCTTCCCATGCATGCTGCAGAACTGTCTTCGCCTTATCCCCATACGCAAGACCGTTTAGCACTGCCCACGCCGGCTGCCAGTCCACAAACTCCCAGTATCCCAGGCGGCCTACAAGTCCGTCATCTCCGATCTTCCGGTCATAATAAGTCAGGATCATATCTATATCGGGGAGATATTTCTTCACCGTCTCCGCCTCCCCGGTCTGTTCATAAAACTCCCTCAGCATATAAATATAATGCAGGGAGAACGTGGAGATGATCTGGGGATAGGCGGACGGATATTTCCCGTGGATCAGCCCTTCCGGGATCATGGAACAGTGATAGTCTTCCAGCGCCTTTCTCGCCAGTCTCACATCTGTGCTCACGCAATAAGTGAACATGGCCTGAAGCCGGGTGTCCATGGGAAACTGCATCTGCTCGTAATAAGGACAGTCCATATAGGTCTCCATCATACAGTTTTCAAGAGTGCGGACGCTCATCCGTCTGTTTCACCGCTGCATCCGGATCACAGTACAAAACCTGAACAGCAAGAATATTCTCCCCCTCTGTCAGGTATCCTGTCAGATCAAGTCTGTCATAAAACTGACGGTACCTGTCTCCTTTGCAGGGTCCGGAACCTGCCGGACGCCCGTTGACCCACATCCGATACCGGGATCCTGCCGCAATGGCAGCGATCAGGCGCGCTCCTTTCGGCGCATGGAATCCGCAGCGGTAATACGCGAATCTCCCCGTCATATCTCCTTCCAGGATATTCCATTTTTTTATCTCTGACCTGGGGACCCCCAGCCAGTAAGCTTCTTTCCATTCCATTGATCTGTCCCTCTCTGATCTGTCTTTTTCTTCCTGACCATGCACTGTTCCAAGATCATTCTCCTGTCTTCACAGCCAGCACCGCCATTCCTGTTTTTCCCGGAAGGGGCACCTGAACAGAACCGTTTACCTCCTCCAGAACGGTCTTCCTGGTCATCTCCCATACGTCGATCACATCGACCCGGTATTTCCCCGTCTGAGGCAGTTCCATCATTCCGCAGATAGTACATGCGTCACCCAGATAGGCAAGGAACACCTGATCCCCATGATGAAGGACAGGCTGACTCATGAATTCTCTCATATGCTCGAATTCCGGCTCCGTTATCCGGCACATGCAGCGGAAAACCGAATTATCCGAGATTCCGGGCTGCCCCGAATCCACCAGTTTTCTCAGCTCCTCCTGCGTTTCCGGCACTTGCCTTGTCTCGTAAAATGTCATGAGAGCCGGAAGGCTGTAAGCCAGTTCCTTCATAAAGCCGATCCGTTTCGGGCTCTCTCCCTTCAGCGTGCCTCCTTTACTCCACCATAATACCTGGCTGTCGTCCATTTTTTCCATAAAGGTTTCTCCGTGGGTAGCGTATCCTCCATAGCAGAAAATCTTCCAGAAACGGTTTACTTCCTCGAAGGCGGAAAGGTTTCCCCAATTATAGGGAATATTTCCCTCATACCCCACTTCGTCGTACATCACAGGTTTTTCGTATTTTTTCAGGAGATCCGGGATCTTCACTGCATCAGAGCTCTGAAGGCAGCAATGGGTCGTATTTTTATCCGCAAAATCCCAGGGATGGACAAAGTTGTGATTGCTCAGCAGATGGCCCCAAGGATCCATTGCTCCGATGAATGCAGCGAATTCTTTCCATTCTCCTTCTGTATAGTCCATCAGATCATATTCATTTGCCAGGGACCACCAGAGGTTCGGGAACGCTGCCAGCCGGCGGACAACATACTCCAGATAAGTTGTCGCTTCCTCCATGGAAAGTTCTGAAACCCCCCAGCAGTCATAAGGATGAAAGAGGATCAGATCCGCCTCGATGCCAAGATTGTTTAGGCGGATCAGGATATCATCCAGCTTATCCCAGAAGGCAAAACACGGTCTTCTGACATTCCACTTTTTCTCTCCCTCTCCCCTCTCAAATGGAAACAGCTCAGGATCTTCCCTGTTAAAATCATAGTATTTTGGGAAAACGCACATGCGCAGCTTATTAAATGGCGCCTGCTTAAGTGTTTCCAGCGTCTGTTCAATCTGTGCGCCGCTCTGTGCAGGGAGGGCGTATATCGTCGTTCCAAAGGGGATGTAGCTGCTGCCGTCCTCATAGGCAAAGGCAGTTCCTGCCGTTCTCACCGGTCCGTGGGTGCCGGACTCTGCAGGGGCCACTTCTTCACTCCCTTCCAGGATTTCCGTCCTCCCGTCTGCTCCCGGATATTCCACCCGGTAAGTGCAGGTACCGGACTCCAGAGGAAGATACCGTACCGCAAAATTTCCCTCTCCCGTACAGAACCCTCTGACTTCGGTCGTCTTCCCTCCCAAAGTAAATTCTGCCTTTACCGGGACATTGACCTGATCCTCTGCCATTTCCTTTCCGCAAAATTTCATCTGAAAAACTTCATATTGCTTCATAACATCTTTCTCCTTTTCATTTCTTGATCAGCATATCTCTATGCTCCAGAAACTGTTTTACGCTTTCTGTTATGAGTATAAAAAAATACCTGTGACATGCACAGGCATTTTTTTGCTTCTTTGTGTCTATTTTGGCTTTCTTTTTCAACTATTTTCGCTCATTCACTTTTCCAGGGTCTTCCGCATACGGCTTTTGATGGCTCCGGCTTCCTCTCAGACCCTCTTTTCGAGGGGCAGGCCGCTCTCAAACCTGCCGCTCACCACCACACTCTCATGGAAAGCAGATACACCGCCAGATAATACAGAATCAGCACCGCCGCGCCTCTCGCCCGGCTCCGCTTCCGTCCCAGCCGGTTCATTCCGAGAAGAATATCCGAGACTACAAAGGCAACGCCGCCGAGCGCAGAGAACAGCCCGTCGCAGTTTCCTTCCTGAAGCCCCGCTATCACTCCCAAAGATGCCATCACACTCAGGACCGCAACGTATGCGATGGCCGGAAGGAGCAGTCTTTTTCCTTTCAGATGAGGAATGTGTCTCCGCACCGCGAAACATGCCGCGCCAACAAAGAGCGCTGTGAGCAGGATGCATCCCACCCACTCTGTCCGCCCCGGCCCCGTTGATCCGCGGGTTCCGGAGAGTTCCCCGCCGGTAAGAAATCCGGCGATCATGCAGAGATGTCCGGCGGTGAAAATCACTGCACCGAGTACAAACCTGCACTCCAGCAGTACGTCCGCCGCAATGTAGAACACCAGCGCCGCCAGAGTCCAGCTGAACAGAGACACCGGAACCGTCCCCTGTTCCACGGACGGAAACGCCCGCAGAAGGAGAAGCGCCGGCATAAACGTGGCAAGCGCCTTGCATGCCAGAGCCTTTGCTTTCTCCCTTTTCTTGAGACGGATATAAAAAGTCCCCAGAACCGCCGTACACACTGCTACCGCCGCTGTCATGACCGCCTCATTCCCCGGTTCCTCAGGAACCCGATCACGGAATACAAAACAAGCGCCACGAGATTCGCCATGACCACGCTGGCTCCCGCAGGAGTGGAGCACAGATAGGACACCATGATCCCTGCGATCAGACACACCACGGAGACCACAGCAGAACTGATGATCACGCCCTTAAATGTCCTGCACACCCGCATGGATGTAAGCGCAGGGAATATGATAAGACTGGAGATCAGCAGCGCCCCCATCATGCGCATTCCAAGCACGATCGTGACCGCCGTCAGCACAGCGATCAGTGTATTGTAAAGCCCGGCTTTCACTCCGGTAGCCTGGGCAAAGGTCTCATCAAAGGTGATAGCAAAGATCTTCTGATAAAAGAAGATGAAGAGTACCAGCACCACTGCAGAAAGGATCACGCTGAGCCGGACGTCCTCCTCGCTCATGGCAAGGATGCTCCCGAACATGTAGTTGTATACATCTGTGTTCATTCCCGTAGTGACCGAGATCACCATCACGCCCACTGCCAGGGAACTGGTGGAGATCAGGGCGATCGCCGCATCCCCCTTGATCCTGCTGTTTCCGCTGATGCGCAGAAGAAGCACCGCGGCAACGATGACCACAGGGATCGCCACTGCAAGCGGCGCCGCATTCAGCGCCGTCGCTACCGCAAGGGCCCCGAAGCCCACATGGGACAGCCCGTCTCCGATCATGGAATACCGTTTCAGCACAAGGCTCACGCCCAGGAGGGCCGAGCACAGCGCCACA
This sequence comes from Candidatus Mediterraneibacter excrementigallinarum, assembly GCA_019120075.1. Lineage (GTDB taxonomy): Bacteria > Bacillota > Clostridia > Lachnospirales > Lachnospiraceae > Mediterraneibacter > Mediterraneibacter excrementigallinarum. The sequence goes on along the minus strand of DWVT01000011.1, from coordinate 3,284 downwards.
AGGGCGCCCACGGTAAACGCCCTGACCATAAAGGGATAAGATAGCATTTCGACCATTGTATCAATCATCCTGTCCACCTCCGAGAAACGTTTTTCCCACCCGGCTCTTCTGATAATCCTCCGCGGTGCCGAAGAAAAGTACCTTCTCCTGCAAATGCAGGATATGGGTGGCATCCTTTACCGCGCTTTCGATATCATGGGACACCATGACCACCGCGATGCCGGATTCCCTGTTGATCTTACGGATCAGTTCATAAAACTCCGTCGTGACGATAGGATCAAGCCCGGTCACCGGTTCGTCCAGAAGGAGAAGTTTTTTCGTGGCACAGAGTGCCCTCGCCAGCAGGACTCTCTGTCTCTGCCCTCCGGACAGATCCCGGAAGCACTGTTTTGCCAGGTCCCGGATCCCGAGAAGATCCATCTTTTCCCAGGCTTGCTCCTTATCAGCCCGACTGTAGAAGGGCTTCAGCCCCCTGCTGTTGAGACGTCCGGAGAGGACCACCTCATACACGCTGGCGGGAAAATCCTTCTGTACGTCTGTCTGCTGGGGAAGATATCCGATCTCATTCTGCTTCAGACCGTCGCCGAACAGGATTCTTCCGCTCTCCACCCCTTTCAGCCCCAGAAGACTCTTGACCAGAGTGCTCTTTCCCGATCCGTTCTCTCCCACGATACAGAGATAATCGCCGCTGTCAATATGGAAGTTCAGATCTCTGACCACAGTCTGACCTTCATACCCGATCGAAACATCTTCGCATTTTATCAGAGCCATCAGTTCAATACCTCCTTCAGAGTCTCCACATTTTTCTCCATCATGCTCAGGTAGGTTTCTCCGTTCTCAAACTCTTCCGCTGTCAGATTATGGCAGCTGTAGAACGTTCTCACCTCTGTCCCTGTCGCCTCTGCGATCGCATTGGCAATGTTTTCGTTGCTGAGTTCCATCTTAAGTACTGCCGGAACCTTTTCTTCCTTTACTTTGTTGATCAGAAAAGCCATGGTAGCCGCGCTTGGTTCTGTATCCGAAGCGCATCCCGGAAAGGCAGCATAATAATCCAGTCCATACGCATCCGCAAAATACCGGAAAGGGAATCTGTCTCCGAAGATCAGCAGATTCCGTTTTGCATTGCTGACCACATCCCGGAACTCCTGATCCAGTTCAGACAGCCGCTCCTGATATTCTTCGGCATTTTTCTCGTAGATCCCGCTGTTGGACGGATCCTCTTTTATCAGAATGTCACGGATCTCTCCCACGATAGCAGAAGCATTTTCAGGGGCAGTCCAGACATGTTCATCGATCTCATGGACAGAATGTGCTTCCTCTTCTTCCTCTCCTTCATGGACATGTTCCTCCTCTTCCTCATGGCTGTGTCCAGGCTCCGACTGCATGCCCTCCACCTCTTCTTCCTCCACGGTATCCACACAGTCCATCAGTTTCAGAGTGACCATATCAGACTCCGGCATGGATTCCAGGATCTCTTCCACCCAGGCGTCATTCTCCCCGCCCACATAGATAAACACATCACTGTTCTGTATGGCAATGATATCCTGGGGTGTCGGCTCATAGGAATGAGTCTCTTCGCCGGGTTTAAGAAGCATTTTCAAGTTCACCTGATCTCCCGCGATCTGGCGGACAAAATCATACTGAGGAAAGATCGTCGTCACAACACTGATCTTTCCTTCGTCCTGCTGCCCCTTTGCCCCGCTGCCGGAGGCTTCTGTCCCTCCGCAGCCCGTCAGGAGACTGCCGGAAAGCAGAACGCATCCCACCGCTGCCAGGGCGCGGGAGCGAAATATCCCCCTTCTCTTCCTCTGTCCTGATCTTCCTGTCATATCTGTCATATCCTCATCCTATCGGCGCTCATATTTTGTGAACGTAAACTCCAGATCAAAGCAGGTCTGTTCCTCGCTCTCCTCTGTCATCACCCACTCATCCATCTCATCCAGGTTCGGGAAAAATGTGTCCGCCTGGAACGCGCGGTCGATCTTTGTGACATAGGCTGTGTCACAATAGGGAAGGAGCATCCGGTAGATGCTCTCCCCGCCGATCACGTAGATCTCGTCTGTGTCATATTTTTTCAGCTCTTCCAGAAGTTCCTCCTTCGAATGTACGATGACCGCGTCTTTTACATGATAGTCTTTGTTTCCCGTCAGAACAATATTCGTCCTGTTCTTCAATGGCATCCCGTTGGGGAAGCTTTCCAGTGTCTTGCGTCCCATGACGACTACTTTCCCTGTTGTGGTCTGCCTGAAAAATTTCATATCTGAAGGAATGCTCACCAGGAGTCTGTTCTGGTATCCGATCCCCCAGTTTCTGTCCGCTGACAAAATCGCTTTCATACTGTCTGCACCTTTCTCTTTTCTTTTTTCCTATACTGCTACGGGTATGTTTTTGATCTGCGGATGGGTCTCATAGTCATCCAGCCTCACATCATCCGGCGTAAAGTCATAGAAGTCCTTTATCTCCGGATTCAGCCAGAATTTCGGCGCCGGCAGAGGCTCCCTTGAGATCAGTTCCTCGATCATGGGGATATGCCGGTCGTAAATGTGTGCGTCCGCGATCACATGCACAAACTCTCCCGCTTTCATACCGCATACCTGCGCCAGCATATAGATGAGCACCGCATACTGGCAGACATTCCAGTTATTTGCCGTAAGCACGTCCTGAGAACGCTGGTTCAGGATCCCGTTCAGGGTAAGGACGTCGCTGCCCTTCTCCTTTGTCACATTGAAGGTCATGCTGTAGGCACAGGGGTACAGATTCATCTCGTGCAGATCCTGATGCACATAGATATTCGTCATGATCCTGCGGCTGTATGGATTGTTCTTCAGGTCGTAGATCACCCGGTCCACCTGGTCCATCATTCCCTCTTTGTACTGATGCTTCACTCCCATCTGATAACCGTAGGCTTTCCCGATAGACCCTGTCTCATCTGCCCAGCTGTCCCAGATATGGCTTCTGAGCTCATGAACATTGTTGGACTTCTTCTGCCAGATCCACAGAAGTTCATCCACACAGCTCTTGATCGCCGTGCGGCGCAGCGTCAGCGCCGGGAACTCCTTTGACAGATCATACCGGTTCACAACTCCGAATTTCTTGATCGTATATGCCGGAGTGCCATCCTCCCATACCGGACGGACCTTCTCTCCCTCCGTGCTCGTGCCGTTGTCGATAATGTCCCGGCACATATCTATAAAAACCTTATCAGCGTAACTCATCTGTTTCCTCCTTGATATTTTTTTCACAGGTGCCGTGTACTTTGTACAAAGTACACGGCACCTGTTAAA
>DWVT01000177.1 GCA_019120075.1 Candidatus Mediterraneibacter excrementigallinarum | reverse complement strand
TGTGGTTGAGGGAGAGGCAGTTGAGGTCAGTATCCTGAACGTCCCCTCCTTTCTCTATAAAAGGAATCTTTCCATACAGACGCCGGATTTCGGGAAAGTCGATTATGATATCGCGTTCGGCGGCTCTTTTTTTGCTCTGGTGGACGCGGAGAAAGCGGGGCTATCCCTGGAAATGACAAATATTGAACAGATCACAGAACTTGGAATGGAGCTGCGAGACAAGATCAATGCAACGGTTACAGTCAGGCACCCCTATCTGGATATCACAAGCGTGGATCTGGTAGAGTTTTATGCACATACCGACGATAGTAACGCTGATATGAAAAACTGTGTCATATTCGGAGACGCGCAGGCTGACAGGTCTCCCTGCGGCACAGGAACGAGCGCGAAACTGGCGGCGCTGTATGCAAAGGGAGAACTGGGGCTTCATCAGAAGTTTGTCTATGAGAGCATTACCGGATCCCGGTTCCGCGGCGAAGCGGTATCCGAAGTGGAAATTGCCGGTGGAAAGGGGATCATCCCGCAGATTACAGGAAGCGCCTATATTAACGGGCTGAATGAATGGATCATTGACGGACAGGATCCTCTGAAGAACGGATTCCTTCTCGGAACTCAGAACCATGAAAAGCCGGATAATTCCCGCAGCCGTATCGTCTGTGCTGCCTGGAAGCTGTTCCGGGAAAAAGGATATTCCAGGACCGAACTGAAAGATATTATTGCTGAGGCAGAGGTGTCAGAGGAAGAATTTTACCGGTTTTTCGCCAGGAAGGATGATCTGGAGCATACTCTGGGAGATTTGTTTGACCGCAAATATGCGGAACTTATGATGTCTATGAGTCCGAGACTGACGGTTTATGAAAAACTGGTCTATCTCAACAAGGAACTGTTCACGCTGATCGAGAAGGAAGTCCCTTTCGAACTTCTGACTCATATTTATGTCAATATGCCGGAAGAGCGTCAGGAAATGTTGAACAAAGAGAGGTTCTACTATAAACTGATCCCCCAGCTGATCGCAGAAGGGCAGGAGAATGGGGAGTTCCGGACAGATGAGAGTCCGGAGACGGAGGCAGAGACTTATGCATCCCTGGAACGGGGACTGATCTACGACTGGTGCGTAAAAGGCGGCAGAGAAAGTCTTACGGCAAAGGGACAGAAACTCATACCTGTCTACCTGAGTTCCCTGCAGTGCCGATCATGAGAAAATGAGATCAGAGGTGAACGAAAATGAAAAAACTGGCCTTTGTGTTTATCCTTGCCGCAGGCATATTATGGGGGAGCATGGGACTGTTTGTCAGGAGACTGAATAGTATGGGACTTGCATCCATGGATATTGTCGCGCTTCGGGCTGCTGTAACATTTGTGGTACTGCTTTTGTATATGGTCCTGTTCCGGCGGAAACTTCTGAAGATACGGCTTCGTGATCTGTGGTGTTTTCTGGGAACGGGAATCTGCAGTATTGTGTTTTTCAATCTGTGCTATTTTAAGGCAATTACTCTCACCTCCCTGTCTGTTGCGGCAGTACTGCTGTATACAGCGCCTGTGATCGTCATGGTGCTGTCTTATTTTCTTTTCAGGGAAAGACTGACGGGAAGAAAGATCCTTGCTCTGATCATGACGGCAGCAGGCTGCGTTCTGGTAACCGGCGTGCTCTCCGAGGCTGACCGGATCTCCTGGACAGGTCTGCTGACGGGGCTTGGAGCAGGACTGGGATATGCACTGTACTCAATCTTTGGCAGGTATGCTCTGGAGAGGGGATATCACTCTCTGACCATAACATTTTATACATTTTTTATTGCGGCGGCTGTATCGCTTCTGTTGAGCAATGGCCCCCGTGTTGCCACGGTTGTTTTTCAGAGCGCTGGAATGTTAGCATTCAGCTGCGTTTTCGGGATCCTCTGTACAGTTGTCCCGTATCTGATCTATACGATCGGACTGAAATATACAGAAAACAGTAAAGCTTCCATCATCGCGTCCATAGAGCCGGTGACCGCTACTGTGCTGGGAGTTGCTGTTTTTCATGAGAGGATCACCCTGGCCGAGATCGCGGGGATCGCGCTGGTGATCAGTGCGCTGGCGGTATGCAGCAGACCGGATATGCCTTCCGGTGCAGTGAAAATACAGGGAGGAGAGAAAGAGCATGTGCCTGATCACGAATATACAGAGATATAGCATTCATGACGGAGACGGAATACGGACTACCGTGTTTTTTAAGGGGTGCCCGTTGAGGTGTGCATGGTGCCACAATCCGGAGACACAGGAAAAGAAACGGGAACTTTTGTATGATCAGGGAAAATGTACCGGTTGTGGGGCATGCATGGCAGTCTGTCCGCAGAAGGCAGTGGCAATCGAAAACGGGAGAGCATTAACTGACAGGCGGCGGTGCAGCGCATGCGGGGCGTGTACAGAAGTCTGCATGCTGAACCTGAGGGAGATTGCGGGAAAGACCTGTACGGTGAACGAACTGATAAACGAGTTGATGAAAGATCAGATCTTTTATGAAGAATCAGGAGGCGGAGTTACTTTTTCCGGCGGGGAGGTGATGGCTGCGGATATGGATTTTATCGCGGAGGCAGCCGCGGAATTGAAGCGCCAGGAGATCAGCCTTATGATCGATACCTGCGGTTATGTTCCCTATGAAAGATTTCAGAGGATACTGCCGTATACCGATGCATTCCTCTATGACGTAAAGGTGATGGATCCGGCCCTTCACAGAAAATATACAGGAGCCGATAATAAGCTGATTCTTGAAAATCTGGTCCGTCTGGCCCGGGACGGAGCCAGGATCTATATCCGGATCCCAACTGTTAAAGAAGTAAACGGGAACGAACAGAATATGAAAGAGATCATAGAATTTCTGAAGGAATATGATATCCGGCCGGTGCGGATCCATCTGCTGCCCTATCATGATGCGGGGAGCGGAAAGTACAGAAAGCTGGACAGGACCTATAAAGGAACAGAACTGCATGCACCGGATAAAGAAGAGATGGAAGCTCTGGCAGCTCTTTTTATCAATGCAGGATTCGGGAATACAAGAATAGGAGGTTAGATCAATGGAAACATCACGCGGAATGAATAAAAGGATCCGGAAACTCAGGGAGATCAGTGTAAACACACCGGTTCATATCGATCTGGAAAGAGCAAAGATCGAGACGGATTTTTATAAGGAAAATGACGGAAGATATTCGATCCCGGTCATGAGGGCAATGACGCTGAAAGAGTATTTCTCCAAAAAGACCCTGTATCTGGGAGACGGCGAACTGATCGTCGGCGAGAAGGGCAGGGATCCTCAGGCATCGCCTACATTTCCGGAACTTTGCTGCCACAGTGAAAAGGATATGATCGTTATGAGCGAGCGGGAACTGGTATCTTTTAAGACGACAGAGGAAGACCGGCGGCTCCAGAAAGAGGAGATCATACCATACTGGACCGGAAGAAGCATGAGAGAAAAACTTCTTTCAAGAATGACGCTGGAGTGGCACGCGTGCTATGAGGCGGGGATGTTTACCGAATTTATGGAGCAGAGAGGTCCGGGACATACGTGCGGCGGCGAACAGGTATTTACCACCGGTTATATGGACTACAAAGAGAAGATCAGAGAAACGATGGAGGGACTGGATTATTTCAATGATGCAGAGGCACTCGATAAATGTGAAGAACTAAAGGCAATGGATATCGCCTGTGATGCCGTTCTTATCCTTGGAGAGCGGTACCGCAGACTCGCGCTGGAGATGGCGGAGACGGAGAAAGATGAGACAAGAAAGGGAGAGCTTCTTCAGATTGCCGCAAACCTGGAGGTTGTCCCGGCGCACAGACCTCAGACATACTGGCAGGCGATCCAGCTGTACTGGTTCACCCACCTTGCAGTTACCACAGAACTTAATCCCTGGGATGCGTTCAGCCCGGGCAGACTGGATCAGCATCTGTATCCGTACTACAAGAGGGACGTGGAGGCCGGCATTCTTGACGACAGGAAGGCGCTGGAACTTCTGGAGTGCCTGTGGGTAAAATTTTACAATCAGCCGGCGCCTGTAAAAGTCGGCGTTACACTGAAAGAAAGTGCAACCTACACTGATTTTGCAAATATCAATACAGGAGGAGTGACTCCGGACGGACGCAGCGGTGTGAACGAGGTAAGCTATCTGATCCTGGACTGTATGGATGACATGAGGCTTGTGCAGCCGAATTCCAACGTGACCATCAGCAAAAAAACACCGGCCAGGTTTCTGAAGAGAGCCTGCGAGATTTCCAGGGAAGGATGGGGACAGCCTGCCTTCTATAACACGGAAGCCCAGATCATGGAGCTGGTCAATGCCGGAAAGACACTGGAGGACGCAAGGCGCGGCGGATCCTCAGGATGTGTGGAGACCGGGGCATGGGGGAGCGAAGCCTACATCCTGACCGGATACCTGAATATTCCGAAGGTATTTCAGCTGGCGCTGTTCAACGGATTCGACCAGTACAGCGGAAAACAGATCGGACTTAAAACCGGGGAGGCAAAGGATTTTAAAACGTTTGATGAACTGTGGACGGCGTTTAAGAAGCAGCTGGAGTATTTCGTGGATATTAAGATACGCGGAAACAATGTGATAGAAAAACTGTATGCGGAAAACATGCCGGCTCCGTGTCTGTCGGTCGTGACAAACGACTGCATTTCAAAGGCAAAAGATTACAATGCAGGCGGGGCAAGATACAATACCAGCTATATCCAGGGCGTGGGGATCGGAACAGTTACCGACTGTGTGACGGCTGTGAAATATAATGTTTACGACAAAAAGAACTTCACGATGGAAGAACTCCTCGAGGCTATGGAGCACGATTTTGAAGGTTATGATATGATCTACCATATGGTTCATGATAAGAGCCCCAAATATGGCAATGATGATGATTATGCGGATAAGATCATGCAGGATATCTTTGAACTTTACCGGACCACGATCACAGGACGGCCGAACATGAGAGGCGGAGAGTACCGGATCGATATGCTTCCCACCACCTGTCATGTATATTTCGGAGACGTCATCCTTGCGACCGCAAACGGAAGAAAAGCGCATAAGCCGGTATCTGAGGGAATTTCACCGGAAAAATCCGCGGATACGCACGGTCCTACGGCTGTGATCAGATCCTGTGCAAAGATGGACCACCTTGCGACAGGGGGAACGCTTCTGAATCAGAAATTCACGCCGGATGTGGTGGCCGGTGAGGAGGGGCTGAACAATATGGCCAGCCTGATCCGCTCCTATTTTGCGATGGACGGGCATCATATCCAGTTTAATGTTGTTGACCGCCAGACGCTGATCGACGCACAGAAACATCCGGAAGACCACCGGGATCTGATCGTCCGTGTGGCGGGCTACAGTGACTTTTTCCGCAACCTGGATAAACCGCTCCAGGATGAGATCATTGAGAGGACGGAGCAGAGTTTCAACTGATGGACAAAAACATAAAAATATGCACTTGAAAAGCAGGATACGCTGTCATATAATGTTGCTCTGATAAAATGAGAAAGAGAAAAGAGGGGGACATCTATGTCAGCGAATACTACAAATGATATGACAACAGGCAGCCCGGTGCGGCTGATCCTTCAGTTTATGATACCGGTCTGCCTTGGGAATATATTTCAGCAGTTTTACAATGTGGCGGACTCCATCGTGGCGGGACAGTTTATCGGAGTCAACGCCCTGGCCGCTATCGGCAGCACCGGCTCCCTGATGTTCTTCGTGACCGGATGGCTGAACGGTCTGAGCAGCGGGTTCGCGATCCTGGTATCCCAGTGGTTCGGGGCAAAAAGGTATGATCAGATGAGACATTATGTTGCCATGTCGATATACCTTGCAGCGGCGTTTGCCATCGCCATGACTGTGGGACTTCTCATCCTGAATGAGCCTATCCTGAGGATGATGAACTTTTCCGATGAGATCATGCCGGATGTGACAGCTTACATGGGGATCATCTACGCAGGACTGATCGTAACGGCGGCGTACAATTCTCTGGCGGCGTTCCTGCGGGCGCTGGGAGATTCAAGATCACCGCTTTATTTCCTGATCATTTCCGCGGCGATCAATGTGGCGCTGGATATTGCCTTCATCGTCTGCTTCGGAATGGGCGTGGAGGGCTGTGCCTACGCGACAGTCATCGCACAGGGAATCTCGGCGCTGCTCTGCTTTGTCTATATCCTGAAGAAATTTCCGATCCTGCATCTGAAAAAGGAGGATTTCCGGATTTCATTTCATAGTTTCGGGAGACTGCTGGCGCTGGGGATCCCAATGGGACTTCAGTTCTCCATCACGGCCATCGGAACCATCATCGTCCAGGGAGCGGTCAATGTCTACGGAGAAATCTATATGGCGGGATTTGCCGCGGCAGGAAAACTGCAGAATATCATTGCCACAGTGTTCACGGCCTTTGGCGCGACTATCGCGACTTTTGTAGGGCAGAACCGGGGCGCCGGGAAGATGGACCGGGTGAAGACCGGGGTGAAGTATACCCAGATCATGATCCTGATCTGGAGTGTGGTTACGATGGTACTGGTATTCTTCTTCGGAAAATATATGATGCTTCTGTTCGTCAGCGCGTCAGAGACGGAAGTGATCGATGTGGCGGTGATTTATTTCCACACCGTATTCTGGTGTTATCCTTTCCTTGGAAGCATTTTCCTTTACCGGAACACGCTTCAGGGAATGGGATACGGACTGGTGCCTATGCTGGGCGGAGTGTTTGAGCTTGTGGCAAGGAGTGCCATCGTCATGATCGTGGCAGGAAGGACGAGCTTTGCGGGCGTATGTCTCTCCGATCCGGCAGCGTGGATCGCAGCGCTGATCCCGCTGATCCCATATTATATATACACTATGAGAAAGTGGGAGAAGAACAATATAATATAAGAAAACCCTCAAATTGAGGGGCAAAATAAACTAAAAACCCTAAATATGAGGGGCAAGAGCAAAAAAATATGCTCTCTACCCTTATATTCAGGGTTTTTTTGTGATACACTGGGAGTAGATCAAGTACAATGGAGGTGTGCCGTAATGGAATTTGCGATTCAGAGCACGCTAACAGCTCGTGAGATCAAAAAAGTGAGGGAAGACCTGGGACTCCGCCAGAAGGACTTTGCCGCTCTTGCAAACGTATCCGTAAAAACAGTTGAGCGATGGGAGAGCGGCGGTACAGAGATCACGGGACCGGTTGTTACACTTGTGAAGATTTTAAAAGAAAATCCGGATATAAAAGATGAGCTGGAAATTCCGCCGAAGGAGCAGGTTCTCCGACTAAAATACTTTTGTGGAAATGAACTCTGTACAGTTATAGATGTGGATGAGCGAAATCAGAAGATACGCATCAAAAATTTTGTGCATGATATCATGTATCGTGCGTTTGGAAGAAATGAACATCCAGACTATAAGGAGTACGAGGAATTTCTGGAATCCCGCTGCTTTCCCCGGACAAGAGATAAAATGAAACTGATGCTCAAAGAGCTCAACCTGCCGTTTTATGATCCACTTATGATCATTCAGAAAACGGAGGGGCGGATGGCAGAAGATGATTTCTGGATCCAGATAGAAAAGTAGGTGCCTATGATAGAATTATTCGAAAAAGATGCGCTGAGGAATGTCAGACAATCTTCAAAAGGAAACCAGTTGAAATGGAGATTCCGGGAAAACTGGTATAAAGCAGACTATACAGGGTATGAAGGGCTTGCTGAGTACGCAGTGTCCTGCCTGCTGAAAGAATCCAGCCTGCAGCCGGAGGAATTTATCGTCTATCAAACGGAGGAGATCCTGTACGGAAAGCAAAGATTCAGGGGATGCACAAGCAGGGACTTCCTGCCGGAGGGCTGGCAGCTCATAACCCTGGAGAGACTGTTCCACAATTTTTATGGAGAAAGCCTGTATCGAAATATATTTCGGATCGAGGGGGTAACAGAAAGGGCTGAATTTTTAGTGGATCAGGTTGCGCGGATGACCGGATTAAAGGAATTTGGAGTATACCTCACAAAATTGTTGACAATAGACGCGCTTTTTTTAAACGAAGATCGGCATACACATAATATTGCGGTGCTTCTGGATCCGGACGGGGATTATCATTATTGTCCTGTGTTTGACAACGGAGCGTCTCTCCTTTCAGATACATCAATGGATTATCCGGCAGGGACAGATATTATAGATCTGATACCTCAGGTTCGGGCAAAAACTCTGAGCAGTGACTTTGATGAACAGTTGGAAGCTGTGGAAGGACTGTATGGCCGACCCCTGAAATTTTTGTTTGACGGACGCTCGATATCCGAAATGCTTGAGAGGGAGCAGGTCTATCCGGATGAAATAAAAGAGCGGGTCAGAGATATACTTCTTCAACAGAGGAGAAGTTATGGATATCTTTTCACATAAAACGAAAACCGCGGGAGAGAAGAAAATCTTCTTTCCCGCGGCTTTTCAAGTCATAAGTTGTTATATTCTTTTCTGAGTGATCACTCAGCGGCTTCCTCTTCTGCCTCGTCTGTATCCTCAGCAGGAGCTGCGTGTACCTCTGTGATCGTGACAACGGTCGCGTCCTCTTCTGTTGTCAGATCAAGACCTTCTGTATGTGCGATCGGAAGGTCGCATACTCTGAGCGTATCGCCCACTTTCATATCTCCTACATCAACTTCCACTTTATCTACCAGTGCGGACGGGAGAGCCTTGAATGCGATCTCATGCAGCATCTGCTGCGGAACGCCTGCCACCAGTTTCTCCAGGTTGATCAGATGGATCTCAGCGGTAGAGTGAACTTTCTCACCCTGTACCAGAGCCTGGAAATCAATCTCGTCGATGCAGCCCTTTAACGGATTATAGTCAACTTCTTTGATCAGTGCGTCATAGGTTTTCCCTTCGACCTCGAGCATAACCTGTCCGCCTTTGCCCTCTTCTTTGAGCAGACGCTCTACTGCGCCTTTCTCCAGCTTCAGCGGGATGGTCTCTTCCATCTCACGGCCGAAAATACTGCCTGTAACAAATCCTTCACGTCTAAGTTT
>DWVT01000176.1 GCA_019120075.1 Candidatus Mediterraneibacter excrementigallinarum | reverse complement strand
ACATATGTCAATAATCTATCAGAAAGATCCACTTTTTTCATCTATGTTCAGTATTGATAATGCCTTCAACATCCCGCCGCCACCTAAGCGTTTTAACCTCTCATCATCTAAAGCAAAGCCTTTTTGCATATATTCTTTCAAGATATTCGTGGCCCATATTCTAAACTGAGTACCACGCAAAGATTTTACTCTATATCCCACAGATATAATCACGTCCAGATTATAGTAATCCACCTGATAGGTTTTTCCATCATCGGCAGTATGGGCAAATTTTGCCCATACTGATTCCTTTTTCAGTTCTCCCTCTTTAAAAATATTGCGTATATGCTTTCCTATAACACTTCTATCTCTTTGAAATAACTCCGCCATCTGTTCTATCGAAAGCCATACCGTATCATTTACAAAAGTCGCCTCAATCTTTGTTAAACCATCTTCTGTAGTATACATTAATAAATTCGATTCCTGCATTCATACTCACCTCTTTATCTACTTTATATTCATTTCTACTCTCATTACGAATTTTTCCTGCAAAAAGTCACAAAAATTCCGAACTCCTTTTTCAACTCATCATCCACTTCATCTGCCGTATAAGTTTTACCGGCTTTGATGGATTTCACTCCTTTCATAAGTTCTTCGTCCAACCGATTACGGGTCATGCCACCGACAGCAACTGGCTTTCCCGTTGGAAGACACAGCTCAAAAGGCATTCCTTTTTTAAGAACAATCTGGCTGTAGAGCATTTGGATAGCACCCCTTTAATCTCATGATACCCATTATTACTTGCAATCGCAAGCAATTCCTTTCTTCGTCATTGATCAGATAGGGGAAGATTTTCTTCCCTTATTTCCTGAGATACTGCGGACTTATTGCGCAAAAAAGCCTCTAAACACTGGATTTCCAGCATTTAAAGGCTTTTCACTCATTTACTCTTATTGACCGAATCGATTAGTCCTGAACGTACGGCATAAGAGAAATATGTCTTGCTCTCTTGATCGCTACTGTGAGCGCTCTCTGATGCTTTGCACAGTTTCCTGTGATTCTTCTCGGGAGGATTTTTCCTCTCTCAGAAACATATTTCTTTAATTTTGCTACGTCTTTGTAATCGATCTCGTTATTCTCTTTACCGCAGAATACGCACACTTTTTTTCTTCTGCGCGCCGGGCCTCTTCTCTTGAAGCCGCCCTCCGGTCTGCTTCCCTTTTCGTAAGCCATTGTATATCTCCTTCCTTCATAATGAAGATCATTAAATGTTTCCGATTAGTTAAACGGTAACTCCTCATCAATGCCATCAGGAATATTCATGAATCCGTCGCCCGCGTCAACGCTCGGTGACGGTGCCGGAGCCGCCTGCTGACGGTTATAGGAAGCTCTGTTCGCTTCGCTCTCCGCTCTGCTCTCTGCAAACTCCTGTTCCTCCACGATCACTTCCGTCGTGTATACTTTCACGCCGTCCTTGTTCGTGTAGCTTCCGGTCTGGATACGGCCGGAAATGGAAACCCGCATTCCCTGACGGAAATATTTCTCCGCGAACTCCGCGGAGCGTCCGAATACAACGCACGGGATAAAGTCCGCTGTCGGCTCTCCGTCTCTCTTGAACCTGCGGTCAACGGCAACTGTATATCTGGCAACTGCCGTCGCGTTTTCACCCTGTGAATATCTGACTTCCGGATCTCTTGTCAACCGTCCTACTAAAATCGCTTTATTCATATATACCTCTTTCCGCTTATGCTTCCTGTTTCACGCATAAATATCTGAGTACGTTGTCCATAATGCGGATACGCTGTTCCACTTCTCCAGGAACTGTACTGTCAGCCTCGAAGTGAACGAAGTAGTAATATCCTTCTTTCATTTTCTGGATCTCGTAAGCGAATCTTCTCTTGCCCCACTCGTCAACGTCTGTCACGTTGCCGCCGAAACGTGTAACAAGTGCTTTTACTTTCTCGATCACGTCCGCTCTCGCTTCGTCTTCGAGTTTTGCGCTTACAACAACAGCTAATTCATACTTGTTCATGCTCTGCACCTCCTTATGGTCTCTGGCCCCCGGCTTCCTTCCGGGAGCAAGGAATTTTGATCACTGCGGGATAAATCCAACAGTATGTCACGGTTATCCATGATACCATAAGGTGCGTCGGATTTCAAGCCTTTTTTGTGATCTGTCTTGTATTTTTTTCAACCAGTTTTCTGGGCACCATGATCTGGTGTCCGCAGCCCATGCACTTGAGCCGGAAGTCCGCGCCCACGCGGAGCACCTCCCACTCGTGGCTTCCGCAGGGATGGGGTTTCTTCATCTTAATTACATCCCCGACGTCAAATCTGTCTGCCATTTCCACGCCTCCTGTTCCTTTCCTCCGACATGCCGGACAGCCTGTCTTCTTAATCCTCCGCTGTCAGAACACCCTGTACGAGAAAGCGCTCGTCATCCTGCACATTGGTGCAGGTGGACAGACTGACGATCTTAGACTGTGCGTTTACTTCCACATCAACCGTATAATTCGAGGATTCTCTGCATGTCTTGATATAGTTCTCAAAATCTTCATCTGTCTGATAGGAGATTTCATAATTTTCAGCAGTATCCTTCACGACGCCCGCAGAGAAAACAGTATAGGTCCTGACCTTGCCGTCCGGCGTATAAATATAGAAGTAAGGATGCTCCTTGCAGAATTCCTCACTTTCATATTCTTTCAGCTGTGAGAACATCTCTCCGCCGACCCTCATGTTATGCCCGTAAATAAATGTATTCATATCCAGGAAATCCGAATTATTTCTCATATCCATGAAGATCGCGCCCAGCTTATTATCGTTTTCTGTAAATGTCTTTGTCAGATACTCCTCATTGTCCGCACTCTTCACGACCGGATAACTGATGACAGACGGCTCGTCAAACCGAATCCACGCGACTGTGTCCGGATTTTCTTTCAGCAGCGCATCAAAATCAACGCTGAAGCCCTCCCCGTCCTTGTCAGCCGTTATGGCGAGAGCTTTGATCTCATCGTACTCTTTTCCTCCGGAATAGTACGGGACGAGCATCATGACAAGCTGATAAAGTGAAAAGACAAACACACATACCGCAGCGATCAGCACAACTGTGGAACCTGCATTAAACGCTGCTCTTTTCCGTCTTTTCTTTGCCCCTTTCTTCTCCGCAGACACACTGTTATCCGGATTTTTTTCACTTCTCTTCGCGTTCTCCGCCCTTTTTCTGCGGTGCGCCTGGCGCCTTCTGCGTCTTTCTTCCGTCTTCTTTTCTTCTCCGTCCATCCTTCTTTTCCTTCCGTTTTTTCAATTATGGACCGGGGCTCAGAATCCCAGATCCTCATCCACAAGGATGATCTTGAACCGCTTCGGGATCCTGCTGAACCTGGTGATCATGATCTGACAGCAGATGCAGTCCGGGCTCTTGCAGTCAAAGCAGCTCCCGTTCTTTACGCACGGCGTGTCGATCCCGAATCTCTGCGTGTTGATCGGAGCAGCCTCGTTCCTTGCCCGGTGCATGGCGTCCTCCTCAGTCTTCACGATCTTGTTCATCCCGACGATGAGCAGAACGTTCTTCGGTCCGAAAGCGTAAGCAGCCACCCGGTTGGCGTTTCCGTCGATATTGACAAACACACCGTCCTCGCTCATGGCGTTGACGCTGCCAAGGAACCAGTCGCAGGTAAACGCCTTCAGAGCGATCTCCTGCTTTTCTTCCGGAGTCTCGGCTTTATCCCTGTCATAGAACACATAGTTTCCGGAACAGACCGCGTCGATCAGTCCCACTTCCCTGACAGAAGCGGAACCTCCCATATTGATGGTACTGCCCTCCGGGATCAGCTCCAGCGCCTTTTTTACCGCCTCTTCTTTCGTCTTTGCATAATAAGCCTCCATGTTTCTGGATTCCAGAGCTTTTACCACGCGTTTCCCGAGAGCTTCATTTCTCATTTTCCTTACATCCATGTTCTTTCCTTCTTTCCATAGTCAGACATTTTCTCATCACATCTGTAATACTTATGTGTCAACGGTATTATTTTAGCATAGAATCCCCTGGAAAAAAAGTAAGTGTCACCGGATCCCTGTATTCGCTGTCATCGGATTCCTGTGTTCAGCATTCCCTCTGCCTCGTCCATCTGACGCAGGATATCCTGCTGCCGCTCGTCAAATAGCAGTCCCTTATTGTAACGGTAATACAGATCGCAGCCGTTCTCTTTGATAAACCAGGTGCTGTAATAGTTGGCGTTCAGCTCGGTCACGAAAGCCACCATCTCCTGGCTCTCCCCGAAAGCCTCCTCCAGGAAACAGAAAACGTTCTCAAGGACCTCAGAGACGTGGGACGTCATCTTTTCCAGCTCGTCGGTCTCCCGGGCGAACATTGCCCGCACCTCGTCAAAGGCGCTGTCCCCGATAAAGATCTCCCCTTTCAGTTCACGGGAGAATTTCTCCAGCAGTTCGATCACCCGGAGCATGGTCCGCTCCTGCTCCCGGGTCAGAAGTTCCGCCTTCCTCTGCTCCTCCAGATCCGCTTCCGCCAGCCTGCGCACGTCATCCATCAGCATGGTGCTCTGGTTTTCCCGGTAACAGATCAGATACTCATACAGCTTGGACACACAGGAGTCCATCCGGTAACACTCGGTAAACAGTTCGGACAGCCTTCCGTTCAGCAGGCTGATGACACTCAGATGCTCGTCAAAGGGCGCCGCCTTCACCTTCTCCACGGCAGTTTTGCTCCACTGACCGTTCAGGATATCCTCCACCTGATAGTCCTGCTTATATTTATAGTAGAGTTCCAGATAGTTTGCAAAGTCTTTCGCCGCGGTGCGGTGCTGGATATACTGGTACACCACGTCCCGGTCCACCGTCTTCCCAAGATCCTCATAGACCTGGATCAGCTGGGACAGGTCCTCCCATCCCCTTGCCGTGGCAAACCGCTTTCCATCCACCGTGTTCTCGATCCGGCAGAAATTCTCTTTTCTCAGCTCCAGATAGGAGATCACGGCCGGGTGGATCCCCTGCCTGTAGGCATATTCCTTCCACGCCGGGAAGTCCGGTTCCACATCGATCCGTTTCAGCCGGTCCAGGGTCACCACGTCAAACTCCCTGACGGATTTGTTATACTCCGGCGGATTGCCCGCGGCCACGATGATCCACCCCTCGGGCAGCTTCTGGTTTCCGAATGTCTTCCCCTGAAGGAACTGGAGCATGGTGGGTGCCAGTGTCTCGGAAACACAGTTGATCTCATCCAGAAAGAGGATCCCCTCCCGGATCCCGGTCTGCTCCATCTTCTCATAGACTGAGGCGATGATCTCGCTCATGGTGTACTCCGTCACAGAGAATGTCCGCCCGCCGTAAGTCTTCTCCCGGATAAAGGGAAGTCCCACTGCGCTCTGTCTCGTATGATGGGTGATGGTGTATGCAACAAGAGCGATCTCCATCTCCTTTGAGATCTGCTCCATGATCTGCGTCTTTCCGATCCCCGGCGGTCCCATCAGGAGCACCGGGCGCTGCCGGATCGACGGGATCCGGTATTCTCCGAATGCATCCTTTGCGAGATATGCCTCGATAGTATTCTTGATCTCCTGTTTTGCGCGCTTTATATCCAACTGTCTTCTCCTTTTTGACTTGTTATTTCTCTGATATAGTCCGGTCACGTTTTAATCTCCGGCTTCACCGGGAGCCCGCTCTCCGTTTTAAACAGCCTCCGTCCGCAGGTCCTCCTCCCGGAGGATCAGCCTGATCGCCCAGGGCGGTACCTCCGCGTCCCGGTAATCCTCCTCCAGGAACACGAACGCCGTGCGGTAAGCCGGCATCCGCTCCGGATAGATCCCGTAGCCGTCGGTAAAATAGATCAGCCCCTTCAGGTCGTCAAACTCTCCTGCCCGGACCAGCTCGTCCACCCGGGCAAAGGCCGGGCGGAAATCCGTACCGCCCTCCCCGTACAGGCTGAAATGCTCCATATATTCCTCCAGTTCCTCCCGGCAGGTGATCTTCACATCCGCATGCACCTTCTCATCGCACTGGATGATATGGATGTTCACCTTCCGGAAGAAACTGCCGCTCTCCGCCAGGACGCTGTAGGTCTCCTCCAGGAACCGGCGGACCAGTTCGCCCGAGCAGGACATAGACGTGTCGATCACCACCACGAAATCCGTGATCTTCTTAACCTCCCGGGTCTCCTGAGGTTCGATCAGGGGCATGTTCCCGTAAAGAGAAAGCCCGTAGGAATAAAATCCATAGTCAAAAGTGTCCGGATCCACGCCCATCTCCTCCCGGAACACGGCAAACTTCCGCAGGAACTCCCGGTAGTCATGCTTCTCCCGGTTTTCCACCTTCAGCTCACCCAGAAGGTCTCCGCTCTGCTCCGATGCCTCTTTTGAAAACGTCTCCAGATCCGTCTCCATCTTCTCATCGATCTCTTTCCACTTCCGGTTCAGATCCGGGTCCGGCTTTTTATCCGGCATATGATTCTCCCAGTACCGGTGGTCGTCCACGTAGAATTCCGCTTCCAGCGCCGCCAGCTCCTTCTCCGAAAGCTCCCATTCCTTCAGCCGCCGGTAGATCCTCTCCGCATTGAGCACCTTCTCGGCAGCCTCCATCTTCCGGTATGTCTCCCTTCTCAGAAGACTTCTGGAAAACCGCACCGGCCGCAGGTCGCATCCGTCGATGAGATGCTCCGCCGCGATATCACAGCTCAGATCCCAGTACCTCCCGTCCGCTCCCTGTTTCTGCAGATGGCGGAACACACAGTGGAATACCATGTGGAGATACCCCCGGTTCACGAGGATCCGGTTCTCTCTCAGAAGTCCTCCCAGCTCCTGAGGATGGAAACAGATCCGCCTGCCGTCCGTCCCGAAAGGGTGCACCGCGGCGTCCATCTCATACTCAAAGCTGCTCAGCACCACGTCCATGAACCGCATGGAAAAATACAGTTCATCCCTCGCCGCGGCAAGGATCTGCGCCCCGATGGACTTCAGCCTCTCCGCCGCGCCCTCCGCGGCTTCCCTGCTCTCCTCTATTGACTTTTCCACCCGGTCTTCCGTCCGGTCCCGTCGTCCTGCTTCCATTCTCTTCTCCTACAGTTCATACTTCTTCCGCACTCCGGGGAAAAACCTGTGTTTCTCATTCATCAGGAAACTCAGGACCTCGCCCTGCCTTTTCTCAGAGGCACGGCCGATGGCAGCCTCCAGCGCCTCCCTCTCCCAGAGAGCCCGGGCGGATATCTCTCTCAGTTTTTCCATATCGCCGGTCTCCACCAGATAGTCCAGGATCTCTTTCTCATGTTCCCGGATAAACTGCTCGTATCCGTCTTCCGCCTCCCGGGTCAGATCCGCCGGATACTGAAGCCTGCCGAAGACCAGATCCGTGAGCACACTGATCTTCTCCTGTGCCTTCGCCACCGGGAACAGCGAATCATATTTCCTGAAATCCGTCTCCCTGTCATAAAAGCACTGCCGGTAGTTGTTTCCCGAACCGTGATGCTGGGTGAAAAGGATCCTTGCCGGCGTGTTCTCCACTGCCTCCTCGTAGTGCTCCGGGAAGACAAGGTACGCCTCCTTCTTTCCTTCTCTATAGAAGGTCACGTCGATCCTCTGCCAGAGCTCACCCAGGATCTCCTTCACACAGGTCTTCCTGCCCTCTGTGAGCCTGACGTCCAGACAGGAGAGACTTCTGCAGCCGGTGAAGGCGCCGCTCCCGATATCCTTCAGCCGGTCCGAGAACCCAAGTTTCCTCAGATTCCGGCAGCCGTAGAAGATATATCTGCCGATCCGCTCCACCGTATCCGGAAAGGCCACGCTCTCCACCGCCTCCCCGGCGAGAAGTCTCTCTCCCTCCCGGAACATGCGGTGATCCTCTGTCTCGTACACAAAAGCATCCTCTTCCTCGTCTGTCTTCCGGTCCGAAAACGCATAGGCCGCCACAGACGTCACTGTATTCTCCCCGATCCGCTCCGGAAGCACCACTTCCGGATCCGTTCCGAAGCAGCGCAGGATCTCCGCCGACCGATCCTCGCCCGCCCTGTAGTATATCTTCATCTGTTCTCCTTTCCGGTCACAGCTCCCGCCTCCGCTGACATTGAGCACGCAGATATTGTGCCGCAAATCTGTATCAGCGGCGAGCCTCATGTCTCCATCTGATAAAACTCCTCCCCGGTCTCCAGACAGAGACAGCCCAGACGTCCTCCCCTGGAAGGGAACGCCGCGCCGCAGTCCACGTCGATGATCCTGCCGTTGGGGCTGCGCCAGATCGTCGCCGGCTCATCAGGATATCCCCGCAGGATAAACGTGGGGACATGTCCCACGATGGAGATATATGCAGGTACTCCGGTCCCCCGCTCAATAAATGAGGTGTCCCAGAGAAAATTGTCTTTCCGCTTCCACATCCGCATGATCTCCTCCGTGGAGGCATGTGCCATGAGATAACAGCTGCCGTCCATCTTTACTTTCTTATATAAAGGAAGCCGTTTCATCCACGACACATATTCCGGGATCTTTTCCCGCTTTACCGGATCGTTTTGGAGGACGTCCCAGGTATTATAGAAATATCCCGTCCGCTCCTCCGGAGGCGTGCTCTCGTACCACTGGGCAAACGTATCCTCGTGATTTCCGCGCAGCGCCGTGATATTCTCATGGGCCGCCACAAGATCCATGACTCCCGCCGGGTCCGGTCCCCGGTCGATCATATCCCCGAGAATATACAGCCGGTCCTCCCCGGAGAAACCGATCTTCCCCAGCATTGCTCTCAGAAGATGCGCCATCCCGTGTATGTCAGACATCACATACGTATATCCCATCTTTCCGCCTCCCAGTATAATAATGGACTTCCGGCTCATTTCGCCCGGCTTATCTCATCCGGATCATCTCATCCGGCTTATCTCACCGTTCCCTGTGATTTCAGAAGTTCCCGGATCGCATACGCGACCCCGAATTCCACATTGGACTTTGTCGTATATTTTGCCACTCTCCGGATCTCCGGCACCGCGTTCTCCATCGCCACAGTCGCGCCGAAATCCATGGACAGCATGGAGTAGTCATTGAGGCTGTCCCCCAGCGCCATGACCTCGTCCATGGTGTACCCCAGCGACTCGATATACTCTTTGAGCACCGGTCCCTTCTGCGCCTTCACATCCGTAATCTCCAGGTTCGTCTCAAAAGAAGACGCCACGGCGATGCCGTCGTTCTGCTCCAGTTCCTTTTTGATCTGATCCAGCATCTCCACATCCACGGAGAACAGGAATATCTTGTACACAGGGACTCCCGCCTTCTCAAGCTCATCAAGATCCGGCACATTTCTCGTGGTCCGCTTCATTCGATGATAGATCTCCGTGTCCTTCAGCTCATCCCGGCACAGGTTCAGGTGGAACATCTGGATCTGCCGTACAATGCTCTCCTCCACTTCCTCCGCGGTTCCGATCCGGTAGTCGTCCCCGTCCGTGCAAAATGTGACGGAGATCGGATACTTGCGGACCGCCTCGTAGATCTCCCTGCACAGCTCCATGCTGATGGACGTGGTCCTCACCACCCGCTGCTGCGGATCCCGGACCTCCGCGCCGCTCCCTACGATATAGTCACAGGTCAGATCCGCGCCCTCCAGTTCATTCATGGCTCCGGGAAAATTTCTTCCCGTACATATCATAAAACGGATCCCGGCATCGCACGCCTCTTTCACAGCAGAGAGCGTCTCCGGAGCGATCTTATGATCATCCCCCAGCAGCGTGCCGTCCATATCACTCGCTATCACTTTTATCATAGTGTGTCTCCTCAAACAAAAAACTTTTCCGTGACATCCCCATTATAAATAGTTTGCAGGGTTCCTGCAACCTTTCCCGGTCCGGGCGGCGGTCAGTCGTGAGCCGTAACCCGGACCGAATCCTTCAGCTTCTCTGCGTTTCCTATATTTTTATGTCCTTGAGTCTGCCCTCGCCTCTTAAGTATTTCCGGTAAATGAAGAAGAATACCACGCAGGACAGGGCTGCCGCCGTTCCGTCCGCCAGCGGCTCCGCATAGAACGCATTCTTCGCCACAAAGATCATGGGCAGCACACAGGTCAGCCCAAAGTACAGAGACTTGCGGATCATGGACATCGTCAGAGCAATTCTGGTCATTCCCAGGGCAGTGAGCCCGTCCACGATCACATACTGGAAACTTAAGGGAACGATCATCAGCGTAAAGGTTCGGATCCCCCAGACCGCCAGTTCCCCGTACTCCGGATTATCCGTAAAAATGCGGACAAAATACTGGGGCATGATCCGGGAGATCAGGAACATCGTCGCTGTGAAGCAGAAACACAGCATGAACACCCAGAAAAAGGTCTTCCGTATCCGGTCCGGGCGGTTCGCCCCGTAGTTATAGCTGATCAGAGGCTGAGAGCCGCTTGTGATCCCCAGCATGGGCGACGTGATCAGGAGCATATAACTCTGCACAATGGTAGCAGCGGTCACCAGCGCATCCCCGTTTTCCGGCCCGCCGTAAAACTGGAGCACCGCGTTCAGCGCAATAATGATGATACTGTCCGTCGCCGAGATCATGAACGGCGAAAACCCGATCTTCGCGATCTGTTTTCCAACCGAAGCTTCCGGCTTCACCGCACCCAGGGGAACACGCATCTTCTTTCTCCTCAACGTGAGCAGCACGAAAGCGCAGGAAGACATCTGCGCGATCACAGTTGCGAGAGCAGCTCCCGCCACATCCATGTCAAAAAGGAAAATGAACACCGGATCCAGGACAATGTTGATCACCGCGCCGATGAGCGTGGTCGTCATCCCAAGCATGGGGAACCCCTGGGCGGTGATAAAGAAGTTCATTCCCATGGAGATCAGCGCAAAGACCGTTCCCGCCGTGTAGATCGTCATGTAAGTATTTGCATAGGGGAAGGTGATCTCGCTGGCGCCGAACCAGTTCAGGAGCTGATCCTTCGTCAGAAGAAAGACCGCGGTCAGAGCCACAGCCGTCAGGATCATCATGGTAAAGCTGTTGGCAAGGATCCGCTTCGCCCCCTTCTCATCCCCGGCTCCCAGCCGGACAGAGAAAAGGACGGATCCTCCCACTCCGAACAGCGTGCCAAAAGAAGATAAAAGGGTGACGATAGGCGCGCAGACGCCCACTCCCGCCAGGGCATCCGCCCCGGTGACCGGGATATTTCCCACATAGATCCGGTCCACAATGCTGTACAGCACGTTCACGAACTGCGCAAACATGAACGGAACAGAAGTTTTTAACACAAGCAGGGGGATAGAATCCCTGCCGAAATCATTTGTCTTTTTCATCTTTAAGTACCCTCTCTTTTCTCGATCAGGCAGGAAAGAACGTCCCCGCCCGCCGCGATACCGCGGTCAGCCCGCAGCATAGCTGCGAACTGTCACTCTCATACCGCAGAACATTATATCAGAAATAAAAAAAGATGGAATACTTTTGAAGAAAAAGGGCGATTGCAAAAAGGACCCGTCGCCTTCCGGCGCCGGGTCCTTCCTGCTTATCTATATTAAGATCATCCTTCAATCGCGATATGTTTCTTTGTCTCAACAACCTGCTGATCCTTCTTCGGGATACTCAGTTTCAGGATACCGTCTTCATATTTCGCTTTAATATCTTCATGTGTGATATCCTCACCTACATAGAAGCTTCTCTGCATTGCTCCTGCGTAGCGCTCTTTACGGATGTATTTACCTTTCTTATCCTGCTCGTCTTTATCAAGACCTTTTGTAGCAGAGATCGTCAGGTAACCGTTTTCAAGTTCTACATTTATCTCATCTTTCTTAAATCCCGGAAGGTCGATATCAAGTTCATATCCCGCATCATGCTCACGGATATCTGTCTTCATCATGTTCTTTGCATTCTTACCGTACAGCGGATTTTTCTTTCCCCAGAACTCTCTGTCAAATCTGTCAAACGGGAAATCCATCCAGTCATCATCAAATAAATTCTCTCCAAAAATACTAGGCATTAACATAAGTCATTTCTCCTTCCAAAAATTATATTCTCTGAATTGATCTATGGGCTGCTTACACAGCCTTATCAGCACCCTCGACTTTGTCTCGGATGTTGGTTTCAGGGAACCGCAGGATCCGGAACTTTGTCAGAACAGCCTTCGTATTAGAATCCGTCGGTTCTGTTCTTTTTATTCCTTTTCCTTTGTTCTAGTTGTACTATAGCACTTGATTATTAGCACTGTCAAGAGATGAGTGCTAATTTTTTAAATAATTTTTTTGGAAAACCTCAAAAAAGCTTGATTTTACGGGCTTTTTCGGGCTTTCCAAATTTTTGATTTTTTCAAAAAATGGCTTACTACACCATTTTTACACCATTTCTACACCATTTTCACGCAAGCTACGAGCCATGCAGGGACGAAATTGAGTTGATTTTCAGGA
>DWVT01000175.1 GCA_019120075.1 Candidatus Mediterraneibacter excrementigallinarum | reverse complement strand
TATTTGTCGATCGTCTTCTGAACGATATCATCCGGAAGCGTCCAGTCATTGTCCGGGTTTGCTTTCAGCCAGTCGCGGGCAAACTGCTTGTCAAATGACGGCTGTCCGTGTCCCGGCTCATATCCGTCAGCGGGCCAGAAACGTGAACTGTCCGGCGTCAGCATCTCATCTCCAAGAACAATATTGCCCTCCTCATCAAGGCCGAACTCAAATTTTGTATCCGCAATGATGATGCCGCGGCTCAGTGCGTAATCAGCACATTTCTTATAAAGAGCGATGGTGTAATCGCGGAGCTTGGAAGCGTACTCCTCGCCCTTTCCCGGGAAATACTTCTCCAGGTGAGCAACGCTCTGCTCATAAGAAATGTTCTCGTCATGATCGCCGATCTCAGCTTTTGTGGAAGGTGTATAGATCGGTTCCGGCAGTTTGTCGGATTCCTTAAGCCCTTCCGGAAGCTTGATGCCGCATACTGTGCCGTCTTTCTGATAGCTTGCCCAGCCGCTTCCTGTTATGTAACCGCGGACGATACACTCGATGGGAAGCATGTTGAGTTTCCGGCACATCATACTGTTGCCGTCAAACTGAGGCTGCTGGAAAAATTCCGGCATATCCTTTACATCTGTGGAGATCATATGGTTCGGAAGGATATCTTCTGTCATCTCAAACCAGAATTTGGACATCTGTGTCAGAACTGTTCCTTTTTTTGTCACAGTATTTTTCAGGATAACATCAAAGCAGCTGATCCGGTCTGTTGCGACCATGATCAGATTGTCGCCATTGTCATAAATCTCGCGCACTTTTCCTTCTTTTACAGGTTTCATCTTCTCTACCTCGCTTTATATTGATTGTTACTGTACTATAATAGAATAAACAAGTTGAAGCAAATACACAATAGTATTTTCAAAAATTTTCTCTGAATCTTTCCTGTTATTCCCTCTTTTTTGCCGATGCAATGCGCACAGCCGCAGCCATTCCGCCGTCTCCATAAGACGGATGTTCCAGAAAGTCTACGGATTCCCGGCTAACTTCCCGACCTCGCTCCATCCCCCGGAGAATCTCGTTTTCCCATCCATACAGCCTTGACATGGACACAGCCTCCACGCCAAGCACTGCATCAGCCACATGCTCCAGATAAGCCTTTTTATGCTTTTCAATCAGAAATCGCATAAGATCAAGCCGTTTTGTCATGCTCCTTACATTGGAGGAAGCCGGTGCAGTACGATACTCAATCAGCGGTTTCTCCACGATCCCGATTGAAACATCAGGGGACGTCTCCAGCATGCTCAGAAAAAAATCCCAGTCCTCAAAGCCGGAGCGCATGGACTCGTCATATCCACCGCACTGTTCCCATGCCCTTCTCCGCAGAATATGTGTCGCAGGACAGCAGTTCCGGGAAAGGAAATGAGCGATATCTCCTCCGCAGGGACGAATCTCCGCTTTGAGGACTCCGAATGTTCTCATCCATGATGAGGCCGCGATCAGTTCCGGAGTCTCACGAAGAAGACTGCCGACCTCCTCAATAAAAGTTGATTCCAGCCTGTCGTCCCCGTCAAGCACCAGTACCATAGGAGACTTTGCCGCCCGGATTCCGGTATTTCTCGCTGCCGATACGCCTCCGTTCGGCTGTCTCAATACAATCAGCGGCACAGCCATTTTCTCCTCTTCCTCCAGTTCCTTCAGAAGCCTGAGAGAAGTTTCATCTGTTGAGCCATCGTCCACAATACAGATCCGCGCCGGCAGCACAGTCTGTTCCTGTATAGAATGGACTGCTTCCAGTATCATCGCACCCTGATTGAAGCTGGTTACAACAGCCTCTATATCTTCGGCTGCAGCCTGACTTTTCTTTCTGTTCATTTTTATTACCTCGTTCTTCGTTTATTTTAACTTTTCAATATCATCCAGATAGATGGAGACCTTGCTCAGTGGTTTCATTATAACATCCGATAACACCTGTGTCATTTTTTTCTGTATCTGAGAAAGAGAATTTGTTTTTTCTCTCTTTCCTCCCGTTTTTCTGTTAAGAAGGCTCTCGGCAGCCGGTGATCGCCCTGCTGTCAACATGAATGATCTGTGAATTACAGAAGGTGTACCGGAGCTCTGCCAGGTACACCTTCTCAAGGATCTATTTCATCATTTTCTTATCAAATTCCGGATTGAAATAATAATAATTCTTTTCATCCAGTTTCTCTTTTGTTTTTTCCAGAGCCTCTCCGAATCTCTGGAAATGGACGATCTCTCTTGCCCTTAAGAACTTGAGGGGCTCTCTCACCTCCGGATCCGTGATCATCCGCAGAAGATTGTCATAGACGGTACGGGCCTTCTGCTCCGCCGCCAGATTTTCTGTCAGGTCAGTGACAGCGTCCCCTTAGACTGGAACTCCTTCGCCGTAAACGGCATCGCGGATGCAGCCTGAGGCCAGATTCCTGTAGTGTGGTCAATATAGTAGGCATCAAATCCTGCTTCCTTTGCCTGCTCCACGGTCAGATTTTTCGTAAGTTGGTACACCATGGCACAGATCATCTCCATATGCGCCAGTTCCTCTGTTCCGATATCCGTCAGAAGGCCGCCAACGGATTTCACGGGCATGGTATAACGCTGAGAAAGATATCTCATAGAAGCCGACAATTCTCCATCCGGACCGCCGTACTGGCTGATGATAAGCTGAGCCGTTTTCGGGCAGGTTTTTGTGATCCGGACAGGATACTGAAGTCTTTTTTCATAAATCCACATTAGTAGCACACTCCTTCCCAGGGAGCCGCGCCTTCCTGCCAGCAGTAACATGCTGACGAAGGATTCCTCTCATACAGCTCTGCCATACAGTCCATAGTAAGGGGATAAAATCTGGAGGCAAATTCAGACATCGCCTGTTTTCGCCTCTTAAGGACGTCCTTCAGCATTGTCAGAGCATCCGTATCGTCCGGATGTGTGTCCAGATACAGTCTCAGATCATCCATTATAAAGCTGATCTTCTGGATTTCCAGCATCTTTTCACTGCATTCCTTCTCTTCTGGACTTTTCAGAGATTCCATGACAGAAGAGCCTTCCGCAGAAACCTGTTCTGCAGCAAAAAACGGCAAATCCAGATCTTTAAAAACGGTTCCTGTTTTCAATGCTTCGTCCTGATCGTAAAGCTCACCCCAGTTCTGCACGGGAACGGACGTGATTGCCAAATGCATATTCTGCATTTCCACAAAAACAACTCCCTTCTGAAACAAATTTGGTTTCCTGATTATTATCTGCAAAACCGACGGGATGTTTCGAGGGAGTTTTTTCAAATCCTTTTTTAATCCTTTTTTCCCTTGTTAAGTATCAAATTCACAGAAGTATAAAATATCTGTGTCAGTATCATAAATTCCTAACACAAAATTTAATGAATATCTGTTAAGAATGTTTTTACTTACTATTTCGTCCTGATTTTCCTGTTTATCAATCAAAAAATAATAGCCATTCTCGATTTCGGGGATGATCGTTTTTCCCGTATTGTCTGTCAAATAGGGGCCAATGAAGTTTGTTCCGTCTGATACTCCATATATCAACGCTTTGACAGTATCATCTAATGGAAATTTTTTCCACTCGTTGCTCTCTTCTATCTGTCTCAGTGCCTTATCATCCGAAAAGCTCAACGTGATAAGAGTTGTCCCATCACCATGAAAGCCCCCATGATTGTCATATGTGGACACTTCACTTCCAGTTGATACATCAATGCCGAGCCACCTGGAAATAGTATCTTGATGCGTTTGTGTACTGCATCCAAACAGTAAAAAAATAAATAAGATGCTGATCAATAAAATTATTCTTTTCATATTTTGTATCATTCCAGCCATTGAATAAATGCCATTTTATCTGGCATGATTAAGACATTCCGTTGCATACCCCTTCCCCCGGTATTTTCGCGTGTGACTACGTTTTCTATACGAGCATAAGGTCTGACATTTCTGGTAAGATTAGGAATGATAACGCAGATACACGCTGAAACCAGGATTCCATCCACCTCTTTAAGAGTTTTTAATGCCTGTTATTCCAATCAGATTCATATATCGGTCATTGTCCGTATGGATCATCTTCCTGTCACCAACGGCATAGGGATTATCCGTATCCAGCCAGTCATCCCATGCCTGATGAAAGCATTCCATTTCCCATATATTCAGATGATCCAGTTCACTCTCAAATTTAGGTCTCCACCATTCTATCGAATGCCACATTTCCAGTGCTTCATCCTCCCAGTAAGGCTTCATTTCATTGGGGACATTCTCTTTCACCTCACATTTCATGCCGGGAAAAGCAAACGCTATGATACCATTTTTCTTTAATACAGGGCGTATTTTTTCTGTAAAAAATGTATCATTATTTCCCACGTAATGATAGGCATCCACGCTGATTACCGCATCAAAATAATCACTGGAAAAAGGCATATCCAGCGCATCAGCATGGATAGGGATAACCATATTTTCGACACCTGTCTCCTGAAATCTCTTATAATTATCCGTAGCTGATACCCACAGATCCAGGGCAAAAACCTGCACACCATATTCCTTTGCAAGAAAGATTGAAGTCAAACCGTTTCCACACCCCAGATCCAGGATTCTCATTCCAGACTTGAGAGGAACATCATCCACCAGTTCTTCCAGGATCATCATTGAATTGGGCCCCATCATATTTGATCTTATAAAATCTTTATCGTACTTCCTGGTCCTGTGAAAATCCATACTCTCACTCCTTCAATGCGCTACACTTTCGTATTGCGTTTTTATCAAATCAACAGCATTTTTATCTTGTTAACTTAAGACTTCTTATTCTGTCAGTTCCATCTCATCATTCAGCTTTACGAACCCATATTTTTCATATAGTGGACGCCCCATGTCTGTTGCTTCTAATGAGATAGCTGAGATACCTTTCGCTTTACTTTCTTCGACTAAAATATCCAGTGTTTTATAGGCAATGCCTTTTCTTCTGTACTCCGGTTTCGTATACATATTCATTATGTAAGCCTTCTTTCCACTCGGATTATGAAAGGTCGGCATTACCTGAAAGAAACTGAGATTGCCTCTCTATTTCGCTCATATCTATATTATCAGAAAGCTTATTGGCTGCTCTTAATACCTCTATTCTCGTTTTTGTCAGCATATCTAAATCTTCAAGTGTTGCTCTTTTGTATGTTAAATTCATTCCTGTTAATCTTAACCTTCCCATACTGTTACAAAATCTGATAGTTTCTTTTTAATTTTTGCTGCAGTCTGTTGTCTGACGGTATGTGAAAAGCGGGCGCCAGCAAACCGGCGCCTGCTTTATAAAACTTACTAATGTAAGTTCAACATCAGATTGGAACTCAAATTACCACTTTTAATAAGCTCAATATTACGTGAAATTTTTTCAATTGGCCAGTCCCACCATTTCAAATTTAAAAGTTCAGAGATGGTTTCATCTGAAAAACGTTTGCGTATTTGTTTTGCCGGCACGCCTCCGACAATCGTATATGGCGGCACGTCTTTTGTTACTACGGCGCGTGCGCCGATGATCGCCCCATCTCCAATGGTAACTCCTGCCATTATAACAGCTTCATATCCGATCCAGACGTCATTGCCGATGACAATATCGCCCTTATTGTCCCAGGCTGATGTTATATCTTTGACATCCAGCCCCCACTCCTCGAAAAAAATAGGAAATGGATAGGTGGATAAAGAGTTCATTGTATGATTTGCACTATTGAATAAAAATCTTGCGCCACAGGCAATCGAACAAAATTTACCAATCTTCAGCCTGTCATGGTTGATGGGATAGTGGTATAATACGTTATTTTTTTCAAATTGCCGGGGATCATTTACAAAATCATTATACATCGTGTAATCGCCAACAATAATATTCTGATCTGTTATGACGCTCTTTAAGTAAACAGTTTCTCTATCTCCTGTGCGAGGATAGATTTTCTTCTCCGATATAGTCATATTAATTCCTCCTAAATCATCGTTATTATGCGACTATATCGGCTATTACAATACAACGCTTCACCACACATCACCTCGCTTAATTTCTGAAACAACTGCCCGAAACCTCATATCAGTCCACATCATATCTTACACAATGAACGGACGGATCATCAACCAGTTCAATGTTTACCGCCGGCTGTTCAATGTTCATTTTTTTGAGCAACATACTCATTTACAAAAACTCCTGTTTTAATCC
>DWVT01000174.1 GCA_019120075.1 Candidatus Mediterraneibacter excrementigallinarum | reverse complement strand
TTTACAACGCCTTGCAGCATACCATATACAACATTATGATTTTCAAATCGACTGAGGTATTTTTCTTTTATACATGTAATGTTTTTTCCATATATCTTAAATATATAATATATCGCTTTACTTCTAATCATGGTCTCGTCATATAGTAATGCGTATTCAAGAAATTCTAAGGGCAAATCATCCGCTAAATTACTATATAAAATATCATATACTTCTTTCCTGGAAAATTTTTCACCTGTATCCATTTTTTCTTTAATATCCTCAATTGTATAAATAGATCTTTTCATTAAAATATCACTGAAATCAATAACTCTTCGAATATACGTTGAAGAAATTGGATACCAACATTCATCATCACTCCACATCATATGAGTATCTAAAGATTTATGGCTTTTTATATTTTTCATAAAAGCATCTTGAGTTGCTTCATCTAATTTATCAAAATTCTGGTCTAAATATAAAATCGCTATATCTCTTACCGCTGGAAATATTGAATTCATAGCCATACTAAACAAAGCAACGACAGATTTGTCTTCATCACACTTAAAACCTTTTTGCAAACTTATTAAGCAACACATTGCTGCATTTCGTGATAAAGAACCGATTCCTCTAGATATATAGTGTAAAAAATACTCATTATCCCATCCTTCTTCTATTTCTTCAGATAACATTTTTTGACTAGAATAATGAAATAATGGATGAGAAAAAGTAAGTTCATTTGTTTTAGGGTCCTTATATAAATATCCTATTCTGCAAAATTCTTGTAGGATACTTTTGTCTTGCAACGATAATTTTTCTGAATTTTTATATTGCGGGAAACTCACCTTATCATCTTTACTTTCGTCAATAAATGTGTAATCTGGGCTCTCATCTTTTTGACGTATAGAAGCATTTTTTTCTGTTCCCTCAAGAATATATGCTAAATCTTTTAGCCGAATCCTCCTTATTGTATTACAGAAGCAGCCCAATAGAATAAATAAATTCTTGTAATTCTCATCCTCATAAGATGATATTTTTCTACAGACTTCATCCGAGCTAATTTTGGCTTTATTTACAATTTCTTTAAGCGCTATTTTTTTCAAATCTTTGATGTCATTTATTTCTACATATAAGTGCCTAATCTCACCAATTTCTAATAGAGCTGATTCTCCATCCTTTTGTAAATAGTCGCATATGCTGTTAAAAAGCTCTATACTTTCCTTCGTATCGCCATAGCATTTTTTCCACAAAACTTCTGTGTTTCTACAATCAGTTGCCGAAGTATCCCACCAGTTATTTCCCCAAATATGGCATTGCTTTAGTTCTTTTTTGTTGCATACTTTTAATAAGATATCTTTTCTAGTTGTTATAATTAACATTCTATTAGATGCAATTTTCCCATTAATTAGCTCAGCGATCTTTTCCCATGTTTCATGTGCATCTTCCCGTAGAGTAATATGCCCGAACGGATCTTCTAACAATAATAGCCTTAAATCATTATCTGGAGACTGCAAAAAATAGAAAGCTTCATTATCATTAATGAAAGTTTCTGACCTTTTTATATAGTATCCTCTGTCTTGAAATTTTTGAGCTAATGCCTTTGCTAAATAAGTTTTTCCAGAAAAGGGAATGCCTGTTAACAGCAATATATGATTATCTTCTAAGCATTGACATAAAATATCAAATTCTTTTCTTTCACAATATTTTTCATCATATGGCAAAATCCTTTTACAGTTGTTTAATTCTACTAATTTTTTTATATCGGGTATAATATTCTCTCCCTTATCTCTTCCAGTTCTTATATGCTCTAGTAATTTTGATAAAATATTTGAGCATTCAGATTCAGGCACGTAATATTGGGTTTTGAGGATTCTATAAATGTTCTCAATAACATCATCGCCTTTTTTATATTCAACCACTTTTACCCTTTTCAAAGTTTGGCGTAATTCTGTATTAGTAATTGTACTAAAATAATCTTTTAGATAGATATATCGCCTTTCCCCAATACCCTCTTCCTTATTTGCTCCTTCTAAAATAGTTCTTTTTAATTCACAAAGATACTCATTGGACAATGTAAGGTTACTTGTTTCCCATGTGTCTTCTCTACATAAGAACTTACTGACTGCGTCGGTACAACGAGTATTAGTTATAATAAACAAATAATTATCTTCACTTTGCTGTATTCTTTCAAGAATAAACTCATCTGAACTCCTAGCCTTAAAATGTACTAACCAACTGCAAAATTCTTTAAAAGAAATTTCCTCAGCTTTATGTTTTACTTGCAAATCAATATTATAAGATCTGCCTTTATTAGAATATGAAAACTGTGCATCTTCAAATCCATTATTTTCCACGTATGCTCTAAGATTATCATATTTCAAAAAATGCATAGCCATTTCCAAAGTAATTAAATACTGATATTCAAATCCCTGTGGCCCAGATAATTCTATCGACATAGTATTCTGCTCCCTCTATTTTCTATGTGAGTTTAATTATTTATAAAATTAATTTTAAGAAACGAAAGATAAATTTATTGTTCTCAATAACTCCATATGCAAAATTTCATTCTACGTATATAAAAGCTTTTGTTGTATCGGTAATCTCTCTTAATATTCCATATTTCATTCCTGTTTTTCTTTCACTCAAACGCTTTGGCCTGTTTTCTCATATCTAGTCGGAATCTGCAGTAAGAAATAAAGTTCCACAGATTCGCTTTTACCGGGAAATCTTTTCTATACTTAAATTTCATTACGACTGGGATATTCTGGGCCATACACCACCCATAGATATCTTTCATCCCGATATTGCTTCCGCTTTTGATCCATCCACTTAATGAGCTCTGCTTCAGGGTATCGATTCCTCTGCGGAATATCATATAAAAAATCACATTATAATACTGCACGGATATAATCTCTTTTTCTGGTGTTCTCGGAGTCTCCATCTATCTTCTCCTTCCATTCTCTGAATAAATTATACCGCATTTAATCATTGAAATCTCTATATTTTATAACAATTTTCCTGCAATCGTTGCATACATCTCATTTGACTGGAATAGATTCTCTGTCGCCTCGGCCAGTACTTCCTGATCCATATCAATATACCTTCTGGTGACGTCCAGATTCCGGTGTCCTAAAGCCCGACTGATCGTCTCAATCCCCCAGCCACCTTTCCAGCGTTCTGTAGCAAAGTAATGCCGCAGCTTCCTTCCTGTTACAGTGATCCCCGTTTTTGCTTTCAGCCGGCGCATCATAGCTGATACAGCGGTTGTTTTTAATGCCTTTCCTTTTCTCTTTCCCGTCAGGGTAACAAAAAGATATTCTGACCGGATAAGAATATCTTTATATTCCTGTACATACCGGCATAAAAAAAGCAACGATTCATTGCTTATTGTGGTCCATCGCTGCTCTTCATTTTTTGCCCTGGCCTCGTTTTCCTGGTGTGTACGTGAACAAACATAAACTCTCTGTTTACTCCAGTCAAAATCTATCTGCTTTATCCCGCAAAGCTCTCCGGGCCTGACTCCAGTTTCTGCCAGAAACAAAAGAAGAACCTGATCCCTGCTGTTGTCACATGCTTCCAGCAGCTTGATCAGATCCTCTCTGTCTGTTCCGCTTTCCTTAACCTCATATTCCTTTAAATATCCTTCAAAGCGACGTACAATCCTTGTTCTCCGGTTTCCAACCTTATTTGTATATGATACTTCTCTTTCTTCCAAAGCAGAAAGAGTACCAAATTGACCCTCTAACATCTCCAAATATTGGTAAAATCCGAATACATTTCGCAGATACAAGTTGCAGGTGTTATTTTCTATCTTCCCGCTTTTCTGCTCATACACATGATTTCTGCTTTTTAAATAATGCAAAAATCCTTGAAAGATCTCCATCTGACTTAAATATGGTAATCCAAACAAATCCTCCAGCTCCATCTTGTGTGAACTCAGATATCTCATAAAATACACTAAAGAACGTGCAATCCCTTTCACTGTATTAGGTGATCGGTTCAGTCTCATTTTATGCTTTAGATACTTTGTAGGCAGTATACAGATCTTTCTATCCTCTTCTCTACGGATCAAAAAATATTTCGTTCCCCTGTCATTTAATTCGTCTACAATAAAATTCCCCATAATCTCATCTCTTCTGTATTTTAATTTTTGAAAAATGATCCTTTTTCAAATTTGCAACACTC
Organism: Candidatus Mediterraneibacter excrementigallinarum; assembly: GCA_019120075.1. Classification (GTDB taxonomy): domain Bacteria; phylum Bacillota; class Clostridia; order Lachnospirales; family Lachnospiraceae; genus Mediterraneibacter; species Mediterraneibacter excrementigallinarum. The sequence goes on along the minus strand of DWVT01000174.1, from coordinate 6,844 downwards.
TGTTTATTAGTTCTATATGTGCTTCAAATTGTTTCTTCATTTCAGACGGCACTAATCGAATCCAGTAACTTGGAAACATTTTGTTGATATTACTCATAAATGTTATTTTCTGTTGCTCAACAGCTGGAGGGAGACGCACTATTTCGTAGCATCCCCAAATTTAATCAACGCTATGTTGCGCAACATAGCGTTGATTTTTATCCGATAGTAATAGATTGTTACTCTTATAGCATATGCAGCATTTCTATCTCTAATTGTTCCATCGCAAGTTTAAGGTTCTCATTTTCCTTCTCCAGTGACCGATTCTTCGCTCGAAGTTTTTCAGCCTCTTTTTCCAATAGCTTTAATTTTGCCTGCAGGACTCCATTCTCCAGCACCGCCCGGTGATTGGAGAGGCCTGTATTCTTACATTCCCTGAGCGCCTCATCCAGCTTTTTTCTTACTTCCGGATTTTTATAAAAATATGTTCTAGAAAGTCCAGTCCGTCTGGTCAGCTCCGTAACAGAGATCCAGCCCTCCTCCTTCATTTCTATGAGCGCATTAATTGCTCGCCGTTCTTTTTCCTTGCTTAATAATCGGTTAAGCTCAACCATCTTGTCATATCGATTCATTTACTGTCTTTCCTTCTAGTAATTCTTTTAATTGCTTTCTATAAATACGGCCTCAATTTTCTACCATATAAAGTATGATCACTCCACTAATCTCTTCCCTTCGTAGCCAGCCCCGAGGTCAGACTATTTTTCGGATCACTAAAATACTCTGTACTTTTTTGCGCCAGCTCCTCTTCAGCTGCGCCGGTCAATTCTTTTATCCTTCCGTCATCCCTGTACCCTAAATATTCTCTGATCGCAGAAACAGACACTCCCTGCTGATACATAAAGCGTACTGTAAACTTTTGATAATCCGCCCCTTTAAAAATATACTTTCCTTCCAGAATCCCCAGTCTTTTACAGATTCCCACAATTCTTTTTTCAAATGTCTGGCCTGTGTATTCATCCCCAAGTTTATTTTTAAAAATATATTCTCCCACGTTTCTTTTCTCTCTCAGGATATAGTCTCCGATCATAACATATAACCTGGAGGAAATCGGGATGATCCTATATCCCTTTCTACGGATATTTTTTACCCTCATCCATGCGCTGTCCTCTTCCCAATAAATATCCTGGGTTCGTAATTGAAACAAACTGGATTTTTGTATTCCCGTAAAAAGCAGGATCGTGCTCATAAGCCTTATATTTTCTGGAAAATGCTTCAGATTGTTGACAAGCACTTGCAGATCATCTTCCGATATGTCCTGTTTTGGTTTCAAAGGGCCCTGTTTTTTCAGGTAATAATCGCTTCTCATAAACGGCTCTTCAATCAGCTCGCTCACCAATAGATACTCCTGCAGATCACGAACTGCATTTACTTTCATATTAAAACTGGAAGTACTATTTTCCCGTTCTTCTAAATGAAGGAAATATCGTTCTGTTACAAAAGCATTGACGCCTTTTACAATATATCCTTCTTTTTCTATAAACATAAGGAATTCTCTTATGTTTAAGAACTTTGTGATAATAGTAGAAAGAGAACATTCTGATATCTGAAGCAAACGTTTTGTATATTGCTGAAGGATTTCCCGGTCCTCCTGTTCATCCAATTCAAGAAACGAAAGTTTTCTGCTTCTAAGCTTCCTGTCTCCCATCGTTTCCGGAAGATGCAGTCTCTCCAGATACCAGACGTAGGATTCCCAGCAGGGTACATAATTCTGGACAAAGAGCGTTTTTCTGCATAAATCAATGATGCGAGGGGAGGTATCATATCGATCCGCTGCATTAAGTGCCAGATATGTCCTAAAATCCGTTTCATCGCTCATGGACACTTTTCTTAAATCTTCAATCCCCTCTTCCACGGAAAAACAATAGAGATCTTTTAGCGGAAGAAGATATTTTTCCCGCCTCTGCTGCTGGTCTTTTACTGTTTTCAGGATAAAAAGCAGTACTTTAAAAACCTGCCGTTTTAACGTTTTGTATCCTTTCACGCTAAAATCCCACAGCAGGATCTCCCGGTCTTCTTCCGGATCAAATGATTTCGCTATTTTATATACTGGGAAATAAGGCAGAAAGAACTTCTGCTCCGAATACCTCACGTTCCAATCCGATGCTGCTTTTCCTTCTGCTGCCCATTTTATGCTAGCCAATTTCATAGCATCTAACTCTTCGAGATATGACTTCTGAAGAAGATTCCCTTTCAGCTTTTCAATCTCACGTAAATACTTCTCCCGCTCCTCATAGCCAAGCTCCTCCAGACTGTCAATCCCTATGTCTTTCAAGATATTTTGAATCCTGGTCTTCTTCCGTACAGGAACGTCGGGGAACCTCTGCAGTTCCTTATGTAATAAACTTTTCGCCATGCAACCTCTCTTTAGATCTAAAGCTTTTTGTATGCCTCTTTGATTAGTATACCACAGGTTATATCTGCTTTCATCACCTTTTCTATGTGCCTTTCTATGTGCCGAAAGTAAGGACGCCAGACCTTCTGATCTGGCAATATTGTAATAGGAACATAGATATGCACAGCAATAGTTTCCGATTGATTTGTCCTTCCCTGGCTTGCATCTCTGGGTAAAGAAACATATTTGGGGGCAGCGTATTCTAAGCGTTTATTATTTTGTTTTCTGCTATATCCCCTGGTATCCAACCGAAAGATCAATGTTCTCAAAAATCTGTTTGTAGTTTTCAAATCTTCATACAAAGCTGCTCCACCTTTAAAATAAGCCGGCAGGCCCGCAACTTGTAAAGCAGCTAATTCCTTCTGAATCATCTGTCTTCATGTAATTTCATATTGAAAGTTCTCCCTTATTAGCAGTATGTGCCAAACACAGAAGAGTTCTGTAATTATAATATCGATCCGCAAGTGCTAACAAAATTATATATTGGAGTTCCTTCTTTTGGATATAATCAGCTAATACTTCAAAAGGGTGCTTCTCATCAATCGGAGCTTTTTCAACTAATTCCAGCATATCCAGCACCTGCAAATAATCTTTGTTTTTAGCAGTTATAATTGTTTTAGGTGGACGAATTATAACATCCAATTTTCTGTCAGTCCTCATACAGCCCTTTGCTACATTAGTTGCAAGGATCCTTTCCCGAGGCATTTGTGAAGTAAGGCCTATTTTGTAGAGAACTGTTAATCCGGTTTCATATCCAATATCTGGAAGAAGGTACTTATCTGCAATAAGCTGTTCCTTATTAATACCGATTTCGCCAAAAGGAGTAGCAGCAGTTCGATAATACACACCTTTTTGATAACAACGCAGTTCTGGCATAACACCTTTGTCCATAACTCGTTTCACAGCCACAGCGGTTGCGGCAGATGCCTCTCTTTTCGATAGCTGATAAGCAACTGCTATTTTTTCAGCAAGCTGCCTGGTGTAAATCGGTATACCTTCTGGAACCACACGAATCTTTTCACATATGAAATCGGTATATTTCTTTTTCATCTTCTATGCCTCCTCTCTTGATATATTTTGTCCGTATTTTGATTTATTTTCTGAAGATTATTGTATCATTTATTCAAGAGTCAAAGCAGCCTCAAATTCTGACATATCCACAGTGGCTTATAAAGACTCTACTCTTTCCATATCTTCCAGAATCTCATCTATCATCTCTCTATATTTCTCTGTCTCTTCTTTTAAGTGCCGGCTGCTTGCTCTCCTATACCGATATACGCAATTCATCCCTCTATGCCCTAAAAGGTGGGCGATAGCAGCATCATCTAAATAAAGTTCTGCAAGCTTTACTCCATAGGTATGCCGGAAAAGATGGGTCCCAAATCCCATCAATTCTCCTGCATCATTTCGGATATCATTTTCATAAATCATAGCATATACTTTATTTTTTAACATCGAGTATTGAAATGGCAGCTTAGGATCCTTCTCATTTACAAAGATATACTCTGTTTCACCATATCGTTCAAAGGTATACTCTCTGCTCTTTTCAATCAAAGCAGCAACCGTATCCGGGATCGGCTTTTCATAATACGAAGTCTTTACTTGATATATTCTCAGTATAAATTGTCCGTGTTCCTGGTATATACAGTTCGTTCTTAAAGTCAGCGTATCAGAGATCCGTCCTCCTAACATCTGATGCAGGATCAGTGCCCTGGCCACCTGCTCTTCCAGATTGACAATATGCTTATTCAGCCTTTCAATCTCTGCGTCAGAATAATACCGAAATACCGTTTCAGGCATCTTTGGCATATCATTCTTGATAAAGAGCCTGCCCAGATAAGGCTTTTCTATATTCTTTCCCACCTGTGTCAGAACACGCCTTAAATGGGCCAGTTCTGTTTTTCTATTTTTCCGATCCGGATTATTGGTTTTCGTAAAAAGCAAATAGTTCTCTATCATGCTACGATTGATTTCTCCAAAGCTCTGCACTTTTGGGTATTTCTCCCGGAGATAATCCGCAAACCGTTGTGCTGCCCGGATATCAGATACTATTGTTCCTGCAGACTGGTGTTTTAAAAAGATATAACACGCTTGCTTTACTTCACTTTTCATCCTTTCCTGCCGGATTTTTTCAAATCTTAAGGATCTGATTGGATCTATCGGATTCCTGCGGATAGAAAACTCAAAGCGATCCAGTTGCCAAATATCCTTCTCTTCTTCCGGCCGTTCCTCCTCTGGCCTTAAGAAGAGAAGCAGTTTCTTTAGGAATTGAATTGATTGGGCATCTTCTACGATTACTTTATTTCCAGTTTTCATCCGGTGATTACAGGTCGTCTTATGTCCATTATTCGGCATCCAGTCTTTCAAGCAATCAATTATTTCTCCCTCATCTACTGCGGAAAAGCTATTGAGATACGGAAATTTTTCTTTCATAAAGCGTGCCAAGACCTTAAACTGGATAGTGTCACCATCGATTGTCGATAGGCTAAGATTTTCGGAACGCTTTAGGATAAATGCACGCAGCTCTTTCCTTTGTCCTGCTGTTGGCAAGAGATTCAGATCAAAATAGTGCTGCTTCATGATATTCTTCTTACGTTCAGAAACTTTTCCTTCTTTTTTGCTACACGGAAGATTCCTTAAATAGATTTTATTGTCCAGTCGTACCGCACCCCCTGGTTATATTACAGACTTCGATTTTCTCATCCGGAACAGCAGGCTAAAACTCACGAAAAAAGAGGCAGAAGAATGTTCCTCTGTCCCTTTTCAAAAACCGAATTTCGTACCCTGTAAAATCACTGGTGACATTTAGCCCCACATCCAGCAGCATATTTATCCATCTCTAGTCCAGATTCAATGAGCGAATCATGATCTGCAAATGCTCCAGCCATTGCTGCCACATCGGCTCCCACTTTATTATCTTTCAAATAAGCATACACTTTATCCATTTCATCTTTGTATGCCAGCTCTGCCAGTGTAAAAGCATCCTGCAGGTCCTTATTATCAAAATGGTAATGCTCTGCATCCCTTGCCTGGATCAGATTTATTCTATAATCGGGGAAAACCTCCCTGATCTTTTCAGGGACATGAGGAAACATCTCTTTTAAACTCGTGGCGCCGTTCCATGGCTCTTTTCCATAGTAAAGCACAAGGTTAATAATTGGCTTAAGCCTATCCTCTTCATGGAGTGCATCAAGCACCTCATCCATATCATCTTTGTTCTCACCCCGTCCTTTTAGGATTTCCTGGCACTCTTTCAGATATCCTAATGAATCCTGATAAAGAAGCTGCAACGGCATATCCCGGGGATCCTCTATCCCAGTTAGGACAAACTCTGCGCTATGCCCCGTCTTTTTTACAACGGTATTCATCTCGTCTGGTGTTTCTGCGCTTTTTCCATCATTTGAATCACTAAGTGCTTCCGGTCTGATCATATCTTTACCTTCGAATAATACCGTATTTAAGAGGCTTGCGAAACGATCATTCTGATTCCAAAATTTTTTAAATATCTCGTCTTTCCTTGTAGTTGTCAATCTTCTTTTCACATTATGTCCTCACTTTTTAGTATGCTCACAGTATTATACCAGATTTAGGCAAAATAGCAATAATGAATCTTTTTTATTATTTCATTCTCTACCAGACAAATATTTTCCACATCAATACTGCTCGTGATTTTATTTCAAATCTCCAAATTCGCCATAGTAGTCATTAGTTTCTCAATAAAAATACTATTTAGTATAAAAGCCAATCCAATACCTGTTCCCAAATATATAAACTCAATATTACTCCTATTTCAATATTCATAGAAGACAAATAATGGCGATACAAATCTTTCAAAAATAAGTATATGTTTAGCCGTATTCCGTAAAATAATAAAATATGCTCATAAATAAGAAAAGTATACTGTATATATAATAACTTAAAACACTCCAAACTAAAAAGATTTATATTCAACAGTCCCCGTAAATGCAAAACCACTACCAAAAATATATTTTCTATCACATAAAATTTGATTTTATAATTTCTCCCAAAAATTGTTTAATATGGATATTTATCCGCAAAGTTATGTTTCTGCCATTTTCTTAGTAATAATATAAAAAATTAATATTCACAAGGCAAAAATTAATTATAGAGCCTTCCTCTGATACTGTTACACAATATCCTAATTATGACTAATATGATAAAAAATGAATATACCTCCAAATCAAGCCCTGCTATAGGTCACATTGATTTGGAGGTTATATTATTGAAATAATTTAATTGTCCGAATTAATAAAATACTATATTCCTACATCTATCCACCTCCTCTAATCCATTTTTCTCTAATCAAAAATCATTATAAAGTATAGTAGTGATAGGGATACCCTACAATTTATTGGCGGATGTCATTTCATATATCCCTATTACAAATAAGCA
>DWVT01000173.1 GCA_019120075.1 Candidatus Mediterraneibacter excrementigallinarum | reverse complement strand
ATATCCAGATGGTTGGTCGGCTCGTCCAGGATCAGGAAGTTTGCCTCTGAAAGCATCAGTTTCGCCAGAGAAACACGGCCTTTTTCTCCACCGCTCAGGGAACGGATCTCTTTAAATACATCGTCTCCGGTAAACTGGAACGCGGCCAGCGTATTGCGGATCTGCGTGTTGTTCAGAGAGGAATAATCGTCGGAGATCTCTTCAAAGATCGTCTTATCATCGTGAAGGACATGGTGTTCCTGATCGTAATATCCGATCTTTACTTTGGCACCCAGAGTGAAGGAACCGCTGTCGGCACGGATCACCTGGTTCAGGATCTTAAGAAGAGTAGTCTTCCCTGTCCCGTTATCGCCGATGACGGCCACATGTTCTCCCCGCTTGATCTCAAAACTGACGTCTCGGAAAAGAATCTGGCCGTCGAACTGTTTCGAAAGCCGGTCTACAGAAAGCACGTCGTTCCCGCTGGTATAAGCGGGTTCAAGAGTAAGATGCATCTCCTGGACAGTCTCTGCCGGTTTCTCAACAGGATTGATCTTCTCCAGCATTTTTTCCCGGCTCTCTGCCCGGCGTATGGACTTCTCACGGTTAAAGGAGCGAAGCTTCTCGATGACAGCCTGCTGATGCCGGATCTCTCTCTGCTGATTCAGATATTCTTTTAGCTGTGCGTCGCGGATCTGCTGCTTTTTAGCGGAATAAGCCTTGTAGTTTCCGAGATAGGTGCGGATCTCTCCGTGTTCGATTTCCACCACCTTGGTCACAACCCGGTTGAGAAAGTAACGGTCATGAGAGACGATGAAGACAGCACCCGGATAATTCATGAGAAATGTCTCAAGCCAGGACACTGAATTCAGGTCAAGATGGTTGGTCGGCTCGTCCAGCAGAAGCACATCGGGCTTTGTGAGCAGAAGCTTTCCGAGAGAGACCCGTGTTTTCTGTCCGCCTGACAGTGTGTCCGTCAGCTTTGAAAAGTCATCCTCAGTGAAGCCCAGTCCCTTCAGAACTCCGGTGATCTCGCTCTCGCAGGCGTAACCGTTCTTGTCTTCAAATTCCGACTGCAGCCGGTTATATGTATCCAGCCTTTCTTTCAGCGCGTCGCCGGAAAGATGCTTCAGTTCCTCCTCGACAGAACGGATCTGTGACTCCAGCGCAAAGATGTCTGCCCTGGCGCTGCGTACCTCTTCATAGATCGTGCTGCCAGGAAGAAGATCCTGATGCTGGGCAAGATAGCCGATGGTCTTTCCCTTTGCAAGGATCACATCTCCGCCGTCCAGCGGTTCTTCCCCCATGATCATTTTCAGGATCGTGGATTTTCCTGCGCCGTTGATCCCTACAAGCGCCGCCTTTTCACGCTCCTCAATATGGAACGAACCGTCATGAACAATGACATGCTCGCCGAATGATTTATTTATGTTATGACATGCGAGTATCATGATACTCCTCCTGAAATTAGATTTAATGATATTTTGACAGTCCTAAACTATCATTATAGCGGAATTACGCGAAAATACAAGCAATTAAAAGTAAAGTTTGACAGAAGAAAAACTCTTTTATATAATTAGAATGGTATAACTTGAAATGGAGGGCGATAAGTTTGGAACATAGAGGAATATCCCGTGCCGTCATATCCAGGCTCCCAAGATATTACAGATATCTTGGCGATCTGTTAGAAGAGGGTGTCGAGAGGATCTCATCCGGTGATCTCAGCAAAAAGATGCATGTCACCGCATCCCAGATACGTCAGGATCTGAATAATTTCGGAGGATTCGGACAGCAGGGATACGGGTATAATGTTAAGTATCTTTATACGGAGATCGGAAAGATACTCGGCCTGGATAAAAATCATAACTTTATTATTATCGGAGCAGGAAATCTTGGGCAGGCGCTGGCAAATTATGCTTCATTTGAGAGGAGCGGCTTTATTTTAAAGAGTCTGTTCGATGTAAATCCGAGGATGGAAGGTGTGGCGATACGCGGAGTTCCGATCAGGATGATGGATGAACTGGAAGATTTCCTTCAGAATAATGAGATCGAGATCGCTGCGCTGACACTTCCGAAATCAAAAGCGATAGAGGTTGCGGATCTGCTCGTGGCGAACGGGATCAAGGCAATCTGGAATTTTGCTCATACTGATCTCAATCTGCCAAAGGATGTGATCGTCGAGAGCGTACATCTGTCAGACAGTCTTATGACATTATCTTATAATATCAGCCGCAGAAATGAAGGGAACAAAAAATAGCAGGCATAGATGCCCCGCAGTTGACTGCGGGGTATTTGAACGCAGTGGAGCCGGTTTTGAGATTTCGAACTGACTTTTCTGCAGAAAGGCAAGGTGAAATAAATGAGATATCTCCCAGATGGCGATCAGATGAAGAACGCTGATACACATACGATCCGGCAGATCGGCATTCCCTCTCTGGTCCTCATGGAGAGAGCGGCACTCAAGATCGTGGAATCTATTGAGCAGGCAGACGTATCCCTGTCGGATACGCTGGTCGTCTGCGGAAGCGGAAACAACGGAGGAGATGGATTTGCCGCGGCCAGGATCCTGGTTGAAAAAGGGTACAGAGCTTCCGTGCTGTTTGTCGGAAAGGAAACTTCATTGAGTGAGGAATGCCGGCTTCAGAAGAAGATTGCTGAGAATCTGGGCATTCCCGTATTCACCACATATCCCGGCGAGGAATATACTGTTATAATAGATGCGGTATTTGGCGTCGGACTGAGCCGCGATGTTACCGGGCATTACGCGGAAGTGATAGATTGGATGAATGCACAGGAGGCGTTTAAAGTGGCGGCGGATATCCCTTCCGGAATCTGTTCACGCACAGGGCGTGTGTTCGGAACGGCGTTCCGCGCGGATCTTACGGTCGCGATTGCCTGTGAGAAGCTGGGATGTGTATTATATCCGGGAAAGAATTATGCAGGGAAAACAGTCACGGTGCCGATCGGGATCGACACAGAACTGTTCCGTGCCGATCCCGCTGTATGTTTTACCTGGGAAGGAAAAGATATGGAGAAACTTCTTCCGGAAAGGCGGGCGGATTCTCATAAGGGAAGCTATGGACGTGTTCTTATGATCACAGGAAGCCCAGGGATGGCAGGGGCGGCATATCTGTCTGCAAAAGCGGCCTACGCAGTCGGAGCGGGACTTGTGCAGGTATACACGAGCGAAGAGAACCGTCAGATCCTTCAGCAGCTCCTTCCGGAGGCGATCATTTCATGTTACTCGGAATATGACGAAGAAAAACTGGAAATTTTGCTGGAATGGGCGGATGTGGTCTGCATCGGGTGCGGTCTCGGGCAGAGCAGTACGTCAGAGAAGATCCTGTGCCATACGCTTGAGAAGATCAGGAAACCATGTATCATTGATGCCGATGGATTGAATATCCTCAGCAGGCACAGGGAGCTGATGGACTGCGGCAGCCGCTGTCCGGTGATCCTGACTCCCCACATGAAGGAAATGTCCAGACTGACGGGGAAGAGTGTGGCGGAGATCAGAGAGGATCGGATGAAAGTGCTGGATGAGTTTACGGAAAAGCATCCGGTAACCTGTGTACTAAAGGACAGCAGGACTGTGGCGGCACGTCATGGGTTTCATAAGTTTGTTAACCTTGCGGGAAACAGCGCCATGGCTAAAGCAGGATCTGGAGATGTACTGGCGGGTGTGATCACAGGCCTGGCAGCTCAGGAAAAAGACACATTCCGAAGCGCAGCACTGGGAGTGTGGCTCCACGCCTGCGGCGGAGACGAGGCGAGGGATGAGAAAGGAACTTACAGCGTACTGGCGCGAGACCTGATACACGGGATTCAAAAATGTATAAAAAAAGCGGAGGAGAGCATAAGAAAATGAAACGATACAGCAGAGTCTGTGCGAAGATCGATCTTGATGCTATCGCATATAATATGGAACAGATGAAAAACAGGATCGGAGAGGACGCCCGTCTGATCGCGGTCATAAAGACAGACGGCTACGGTCATGGGGCAGTGCCCATCGCCCGGATGTTTGAGGATGTACCCTATGTCTGGGGATATGCCGTCGCATGCCTCGGAGAGGGAATCGTTCTGAGAAAAAACGGGATCCGTAAGCCGATCCTTGTTTTGGGATGCGTGTTCCCGGATGAATATGAGGATATGGTGAAAAATGAGATCCGCACCGCCATATATACCGAGGAGATGGCGCAACAGATATCGGAGACAGCGGTACACCTCGGGATGCAGGCATGTTTCCATATTAAGATAGATACCGGAATGGGGAGGATCGGATTTCCGGTAAACGAGGAGAGCGCAGATGCGGTCGAAAGGATCAGCAGACTGCCGAATATCCGGATGGAAGGACTTTTCACTCATTTTGCGAAAGCAGATGAAAAGGATAAGACCTATACGTACAGACAGCATGAGAAGTTTCTCTGGATGAAGGAACAGCTTGAAAAGAGAGGGGTATCGATTCAGTATTATGACTGCGACAACAGCGCGGGTATCATTGATTTCCCGGATATGAAACACGATCTGGCGCGTGCCGGGATATCCACCTACGGCATGTACCCTTCCGATGAGGTGATGAAGGAGGCTGTGGACCTGAAACCGGCGCTTCGCCTGGTAAGCCATGTAAGTTTTGTGAAGGATGTGGAACCGGGAACAGCGATCAGTTACGGGGGAACATTCGTGGCGAAGGAAAAAATGAAAGTTGCCACGGTCCCTGTGGGATACGGTGACGGGTATCCGCGTTCACTCTCAAACAAAGGCTGTGTTCTGATCCATGGAAAACGCGCCCGGATCCTTGGCCGTGTCTGCATGGATCAGTTCATGGTGGATGTGACACAGATCCCGGAGACAAGGTTCATGGATGAAGCGGTCCTGATCGGAACGGACGGTGAAGACCGGATCACAGTAGAGGAACTGGCAAACTTAAGCGGACGATTCAATTATGAATTTGTGTGCTGCCTCGGCAAGAGGATCCCGCGGGAATACTGGAAAAACGGAGAGGTCACGGAACAGACGGATTTCTTTTAGATCCGAAAGGGAGGTCCTTCGACTGAGAAAATAAATGAATACATCCGAAAAAACCGGAAATACTGAAGTATCCGCACCGGAAAAGGCGGAAGAACAGTAAATGGAATCGGAGTGTGAATGAATTGACTATCAGGCGAGGAGACATCTATTATGCGGATCTGAGTCCCGTGGTGGGATCAGAACAGGGCGGCATCCGGCCGGTGCTTGTGATCCAGAACAATGTGGGGAACAGGCACAGCCCGACGATCATATGTGCGGCCATCACCTCGAAAATGAATAAAGCGAAACTGCCGACGCATATCGAGATCAGCGCGAAAAATTACCGGATCGTAAAAAATTCGGTCATTCTGCTTGAACAGATCCGGACAATCGACAAACAGCGGCTGAAAGAATTTGTCTGTCACATCGATCCGGCTATGATGAGAAAAGTAGATGAGGCGATCCGCATCAGCTTAGAACTTCCTACATAGTTTCCGGATCGTCCAGCCTTTACAGGAAGCGAAAAGAATGGTAAAATTGTATGGCGCAGTATGCATTATTGTATAATTATAAATTGATCACATAAAGAAAAAGGAGATTTGAGAGATGTCAGGACATTCGAAATTTGCGAATATCAAACACAAAAAAGAAAAGAATGACGCGGCGAAAGGAAAGATCTTTACAAAGATCGGACGTGAGCTCGCCGTTGCCGTGAAAGAAGGCGGCGGTCCGGATCCGGCGAACAACAGCAGGCTCCGCGACGTGATCGCAAAGGCAAAATCAAACAACATGCCGAACGATACGATCGAGAGAAATATCAAGAAAGCTGCCGGAGAGGGATCCGGCGACAACTATGAGCATATTACATATGAAGGATACGGGCCGAACGGAACAGCAATCATCGTCAAGACTCTGACAGACAACAAAAACAGGACCGCTTCCAATGTCCGGAACGCGTTCACAAAAGGAAACGGCAACGTGGGAACTCCGGGATGCGTCTCTTTTATGTTTGATGAGAAGGGACAGATCTTTGTCGCAAAAGAAGACTGCGATATGGATCCGGATGAGCTTATGATGCTGGCGCTGGATGCAGGGGCGGAAGATTTTACAGAGGATGAAGAGAGTTATGAGATCCTCACTGACCCGGCAAGCTTCAGCGACGTCCGCCTTAAGCTGGAAGAGGCAGGGATCACCATGGCTTCCGCTGAGGTGACAATGATTCCTCAGACATACGTGGAACTGACAAATGAGGAGGATATCAAAAATATCCAGAAAACGCTGGATCTTCTTGAGGAAGACGATGACGTACAGGATGTTTACCACAACTGGAATGAATAGAAGAACAAATACAGAAACAGGAGGAAGAACAGATGAGCGACTACAGAATTGAGACAAAATGCATACAGTCCGGTTATGAACCGGGAAACGGAGAGCCGAGGGTCCTCCCGATCTATCAGAGCACTACATTCAGATATACTTCAAGTGAGCAGATGGGACGTCTGTTCGATCTGGAAGAATCAGGATATTTTTATACCCGGCTTCAGAATCCGACCAACGACGCGGTAGCCGCAAAGATCTGTGACCTGGAGGGCGGCGTAGCGGCGATGCTCACTTCATCCGGACAGGCGGCAAATTTTTATGCTGTCATGAATATCGCACAGGCGGGCGATCATATCATATGCGCTTCCGCACTGTACGGCGGCACATATAATCTCTACGCACATACGATCCGTAAAATGGGAGTAGAGGCTACTTTTGTGGATCCGGACTGCACGCCGGAAGAACTGGAAGCTGCATTCCAGGATAATACAAAGGCAGTGTTCGGAGAGTCTATTGCAAACCCGGCGCTTGTAGTGCTTGATTTTGAAAAATTTGCAGAGGCGGCTCATCGTCACGGTGTTCCGTTTATCGTGGACAACACCTTTGCAACACCGATCAACTGCCGTCCTTTCGAGTGGGGAGCTGACATCGTCACTCACTCTACGACAAAATACATGGACGGACACGCAACCTGTGTCGGCGGCGCGATCGTGGACAGCGGAAACTTTGACTGGGAAGCTCACGGCGATAAATTCCCGGGACTTACAACACCGGATGAGACATACCATGGAATCGTGTATACAAAGAAATTCGGAAAAGGAGCCTATATTACAAAGGCGACAGCGCAGCTCATGAGGGACCTTGGATCGATCCAGTCTCCGCAGAACGCATTTCTTCTGAATATCGGCCTTGAGACTCTTCATCTCCGTGTGCCGAGACACTGCGAGAACGCGCTGAAGGTAGCGCAGTATCTGAAGGGACATGAAAAAGTGGCATGGGTCAGCTATCCGTCACTCCCGGGTGATAAATACTATGATCTTGCTCAGAAATATATGCCCAACGGCACATGCGGCGTTCTTACGTTCGGATTAAAAGGCGGAAGGGAAGCAGCTGTTGAGATGATGGACAAGCTGAAGATGGTCGCTATCGTGACACATGTTGCGGATGCCAGAAGCTGTGTTCTTCATCCGGCAAGCCATACACACCGCCAGATGAACGAGCAGGAACTGCTTGAGGCTGGAGTTCAGCCGGATCTGATCCGCTTCAGTGTAGGAATTGAAAATGTGGAAGATATCATTGCTGATGTTGAACAGGCATTGAGATAATCTGAAATGGTATGGATGTATACAATACGTTCATACCATTTTTGTGGTGATAGGGGGAGGAAATCTTCCTCTATCCGATTAAATAACTCATCGGGTTCTGTCCCTGTATAGAAATGTTCTTTTTTTCAAATAATAAAGAATATATGACAACAGGGAGGATAGTCAAAATGAGCAGAGACGATCAGGAACAGACGCAGGATCAGAAGAGAGAGCGGGAGAACAATGAAATCCGTGAGATGGGTACGCTGAAGCTGAAGGAAAAGGATGGAAAACACAACATACAGCTTCTGACGATCATAGGGGAGATTGAAGGACATGAAGCCGTATCAGGTAATACAAAGGCAACGAAGTACGAGCATCTTCTGCCGAGACTGGCGGAGATTGAAGCGGACGAGGAGACGGAGGGAGTCCTTATCCTGCTGAATACGCTCGGCGGAGACGTGGAAGCGGGGCTGGCGATTGCTGAGATGATCGCATCTCTGAGCAAACCGACAGTGTCTCTGGTGCTGGGCGGGAGTCATTCTATCGGCGGACCTCTTGCTGTTTCCGCGGATTATTCCTTTATCGTTCCCACAGGGACGATGATCGTGCACCCGGTGAGGTCCACAGGTATGTTTATCGGCGTGATCCAGAGTTACAGGAATATGGAAAAAACACAGGACAGGATCGCGAGATTCATTTCTGAGCATTCCCGCATCTCTCAGGAGCGGCTCCTTGAGTTGATGCTGGATTCTACTCAGCTGGTAAAAGACGTGGGCACCATGCTGGAAGGAGAGGAAGCTGTCCGCGAAGGGATTATTGATGAGGTGGGAGGAATAAGTCAGGCCTATGCCAGGCTTCAGGAGATGATAAGAAAAAAAGAGTGATGACACTTTTTTTAAAAAATGTTATACTGATTTATAGTATGTTTAATTAACAAGGGGGATTTACATGGCTGCGAAATCGACAAGAGGAAAGAAAAGCACAAAAAGCACGCCAAAAAAGAAGACAACCCGAACTTCAAATGCAAAAAAGAATGAACAGCAGAACACAGAGATACGCAGTGAGATCGTCATTCTTGTGACGCTCGCTGTCTGTATCCTGCTCGTTCTGAGTAATTTCGGCCTGGGAGGAATGGCAGGGGAGTCTGTTTCTTCCGTTTTCTTCGGTCTGTTTGGATTTATGGCGTATCTGCTTCCTTTTGTGCTGTTTGGCGTGACTGCATTTCTGATCTCGAACAAAGGAAATGCTCACGCTTACATAAAAATTGCTGCGGGAGTTGTGCTGTTTCTGATTCTTACGGCGATCCTTGAACTGATATTCAACCAATATGAACCGGGGACGGCGATCCTGTCCTATTATCGGGCATCCAGCGCGCACAGAAATGCGGGAGGACTTACAGGAGGATGTATCGTCTCACTTCTCTGTCCATTGATCGGAGAGATAGGTACTTATGTGGTACTCTTTATCCTTGCGATCATCTGCATGATCCTGATCACGGAAAAATCACTTCTCGCGCCGATCGGAAAGCAGAGCCGGAAGGCATACGAAGGAGTAAAGAAAAAGCATCAGGAGACTGCGGTCATCCGGGCGCGTCAGGCGGAAGAACGGCGTCGAGAAGCGGAGGAGCAGAAGGAAGGCGGAGTTTCAAAAACGCGAAGGACAGACCGGAAGGTTTCCGGAGTCTCTTTTGCCACGACTCTGGAACCTGAAAGCGGTTCTGAGAGGAAGGAAAAGAGAAGACGGGGAAGAAGAAAGAATCCGGATATTTATGAACTTACTCCGGAGGGAACAGCTGATGCAGAGAACAGCGTGGAACAGCCGGATATGTTTGTCATAAACCGGGCGGAACCGTCAGATGCATTCCAGACGGAGGAGATCCCCGATCTTCCGGATCCCATGGAGAATCCTTCGGAGGTTTCTCCGGCGGAACAGAATATTCCGGCGGAAGAGCCTGCAAAAACGCGAAGGCGCAGGTCAAAGCAGGATGCTCAGGCGGTCGCTGCCGAGACTGAGAATGTCGCCGAGGCAGTACGGGAACATGAGGAGAAAGAGACTCCGGTCTATCATACGCCTCCCCTCAATCTGCTCAAGCGCGGGAAAAAAGGAGGCGGAGATTCCGATGCCCATCTGCGTGCCACAGCGAAGAAACTGGAACAGACGCTTCAGAACTTCGGCGTCGGTGTCCATGTGACCAACGCAAGCTGCGGACCTTCTGTCACACGATACGAACTTCAGCCGGAACAGGGGGTTAAGGTGAGCCGGATCGTTGGTCTGGCGGATGACATCAAGCTGAACCTTGCTGTAGCCGATCTGAGGATCGAGGCGCCGATCCCGGGAAAAGCCGCGGTCGGCATTGAGGTGCCGAACAGCGAAAATACAGCCGTGATGCTGCGTGATCTGCTGGAGTCAAAAGAATTTCAGACCAGCAGTTCTCCGATCACATTCGCGGTTGGAAAAGACATTGCAGGAAAAGTTGTGGTGGCTGATATTGCGAAGATGCCCCATCTGCTGGTGGCAGGAGCAACCGGCTCCGGAAAATCCGTCTGTATCAATACACTCATCATGAGTATTATCTACAAAGCGGATCCTGAGGATGTAAAGCTGATCCTCGTCGACCCGAAAGTTGTGGAGCTGAGTGTGTATAACGGCATTCCGCATCTGATGATTCCTGTGGTGACGGATCCGAAAAAAGCGGCGGGAGCGCTGAACTGGGCGGTCGCCGAGATGGAAAAAAGATATAAGTTATTTGCGGAGTACAATGTAAGAGATCTGAAAGGCTTTAATGAGAAAGTGGAGAAAGGGGAGACAGCCCCTGATGTTCAGAAAAAACTGCCTCAGATCATTATCATCATCGACGAGCTTGCGGATCTGATGATGGTGGCTCCGGGAGAAGTGGAAGGCGCAATCTGCCGTCTGGCCCAGCTGGCGAGGGCGGCGGGACTTCATCTGATCCTGGCCACACAGAGACCGTCCGTCAATGTCATTACCGGACTGATCAAGGCAAACATGCCGTCAAGGATTGCCTTTTCTGTTTCGTCCGGCGTAGACTCCAGGACGATCATCGATATGAACGGCGCGGAAAAACTGCTCGGGAAAGGGGACATGCTCTTTTATCCGTCCGGTTATCCAAAACCGGTGAGGGTTCAGGGCTCATTCGTCTCTGACAAGGAAGTTCAGTCCGTTGTTGATTATCTTATCAGTAATAACGGTAATACATCTTATAATAACGAACTTGAGGAACATATGAACACAAATCTGCCGGGACAGCAGGAGGCTGCCGGTCCGGGAGAAGGAAAGGATGCGCATGACGTATATTTTATTGAAGCGGGGAAACTGATCATAGACAAAGACAAGGCGTCCATCGGAATGCTGCAGAGAATGTTCAAGATCGGTTTTAACCGTGCCGCCAGGATCATGGACCAGCTCGCTGAAGCAGGCGTGGTGGGACCGGAAGAAGGGACGAAACCCAGAAAGATCCTGATGTCAAAAGAGGAATTTGACCAGTACATAGAAAGCCAGCCGTGACAGCATGGCAAAGCAAACAGAAAACAAGTCAGAGAAAGAGAACAGGAGGAGAAAAAATGAAGACAGATATCCAGATCGCTCAGGAAGCAGAAATGATGCACATCAGAGACGTAGCGGGGACAATCGGGATCACCGAAGACGAACTGGAGTTTTATGGAAAATACAAGGCAAAGCTTTCCGATGAACTTTGGGACCGCATTAAAGACAATGAAGACGGAAAGCTGGTCCTTGTGACTGCGATCAACCCGACCCCGGCAGGAGAAGGAAAGACTACTACTACGGTAGGTCTTGGAGAGGCAATGGCAAAACTTGGGAAAAAGGCGCTTATCGCCCTTCGTGAGCCATCCCTTGGGCCCTGCTTTGGCATTAAGGGAGGAGCTGCCGGCGGCGGATATGCCCAGGTCGTTCCCATGGAAGATCTGAACCTCCATTTTACCGGAGATTTTCATGCGATCACTTCCGCAAACAATCTGCTCGCAGCCATGCTTGATAACCATATCCAGCAGGGAAATGCGCTTCGGATCGATCCGAGACAGGTGGTATGGAAACGCTGTCTTGATATGAACGACAGAGTCCTGAGAAATATTGTTGTCGGCCTTGGAAATAAGATGGATGGAATGGTCAGAGAAGATCATTTTGTCATCACCGTGGCATCCGAGATCATGGCGATCCTCTGTCTGGCAAATGACCTTGCTGACCTGAAACGCAGACTCGGGAAGATCATCGTCGCATACAATTTCGATGGAGATCCGGTAACTGCGGATGATCTGAAAGCTACAGGAGCCATGGCAGCGCTTCTCAAAGATGCTATCAAACCGAATATCATCCAGACACTGGAGCACACACCGGCATTGGTGCATGGAGGACCTTTCGCTAATATCGCTCACGGCTGCAACAGTGTACGGGCAACAAGGATGGCCCTTAAGCTCAGTGATATCACGATCACAGAGGCAGGATTCGGCGCAGATCTCGGCGCGGAAAAATTCTTTGATATCAAGTGCCGTATGGCGGGACTGAAGCCGGACGCGGTCGTTCTGGTTGCAACGGTGCGTGCTTTGAAGTATAATGGAGGAGTTGCGAAGAGTGACCTTGCAGAGGAAAATCTGGAGGCTCTTGCAAAAGGTATCGTAAACCTTGAAAAACACATTGAAAATATACAGAAATACGGGGTGCCTGTGATAGTGACACTGAACTCTTTTGTCACTGATACAGATGCGGAGAATGAATATATCAGAAAGTTCTGTGAGGAAAGAGGATGCGAATTTGCTCTGTCAGAAGTATGGGAGAAAGGCGGAGAGGGCGGAATTGCCCTTGCAGAAAAAGTCCTGGAGACATTGGAGACAAAAGAAAGCGGCTTCCATACACTGTACGGTGATGATCTTTCTCTGAAGGAGAAGATCGAGACGATATCCAGAGAAATCTATGGAGCGCGCGGAGTCGTGTACGAGCCGGCGGCTGAGCGGCAGATCGCAAAGATCGAATCCATGGGCTTCGGATCCTTTCCGATCTGTATGGCGAAGAACCAGTACTCTCTGTCAGACGACGCCAAGAAACTGGGACGCCCTGAAAACTTTGACATCCATATCCGCGAAGTCTATGTCAGCGCAGGAGCAGGATTCGTAGTCGCTCTGACTGGTGCTGTCATGACTATGCCCGGGCTTCCGAAAGTTCCGGCTGCAAACGGTATTGATGTGACAGACGACGGAAAGATCACAGGACTGTTTTAAAGGAGAGATAAATGACGCAGTTAATTGATGGAAAACGGATCTCTCAGGAGATCAAAGATGAATTAAAGATTGAAGTACAGAAGATGAAAGAGCAGGGAATCAGTGTCTGCCTGGCGGTTGTCCAGGTGGGAAACGATCCGGCTTCTACAGTGTATGTCAGGAACAAGAAAAAGGCATGTGCATATGTGGGGATCGAGTCCAGAGCATATGAACTCCCGGAGGAGACGACGGAAGAGGAACTTGTAAAGCTGGTGGAAGAACTGAATCAGGATGACACTGTAAACGGAATCCTGGTACAGCTTCCGCTTCCCCGGCATATCAATGAAGACCGGATCATCCGGACAATCTCACCTGATAAAGACGTGGACGGATTTCATCCGGTAAGTGTAGGCAGACTGTGGATCGGGGAAAAGGGATTTGTTTCCTGTACTCCGGCAGGGATCATACAGCTTCTGAAGCGTTCTGGGATCGAGATCGAGGGAAAGAACTGCGTGATCGTAGGAAGAAGCAATATTGTCGGAAAACCGATGGCGGCGCTTCTTCTCCGGGAGAACGGGACAGTTACTGTGACACATTCCAGAACAAAGAATCTTTCTGAGGTTACATCGAAAGCAGATATCCTGATCGCGGCGATCGGGAAGGCACGCTTTATCACCGCGGAATATGTGAAAGACGGAGCAGTGGTGATCGATGTGGGGATGAACCGGGACGAGGAGGGACATCTTTGCGGAGATGTTGATTTTAAAGATGTGGAGGCGAAAGTTTCTGCCATTACCCCGGTTCCCGGAGGCGTCGGACCGATGACGATCGCTATGCTGATGAATAACTGTGTTGAGACTGCACGCTGTTAGGAGGAAGCATATATGAGATGTACACATTGCGGAGCAAATATCCCGGAAGATCAGATGATTTGTCCCGAATGCGGTGCGGAAGTTCAGATTGTTCCGGATTATAATCCTCTTGACGATGTCCTTGCACGGGAAGTAAAAGGATCTGTCGAAGGGGCGACCAGGCAGATCCAGACAGGGGATATCAGAAGAGCCCGCAGAGGGGACGTCCCCGGCAATGCAAATTCGACAAGAGTACTCAGTCAGGGCGAGATGGACCGGATCCGGGAGGAGAGAAGAGCCAGGATGCGCAGAGCAGGAACTGCGGATCGGCAGAGCGGGACAGGAAGGAATACCGGCAGCGTAAGACGTGGGAGCACAGGTGATACAGGTTCTGTGAAACGCGGAACCGGAAGAATGCCGACTGATCAGGATGAAAGAGAGCGGAGAAGACAGCAGCAGATCAAACGCAGGGAAGCAGCAAAGAGAAAAAGAAGAAATCTCCTTCTGGTACTCTTTTTCCTCCTGGTAATTATCGTTGCCGGTGTTTATGTGATTTATCAGAATTCCTACACGGGAGTTGTAAACAGGGGATACGATGCCCTTCAAAGTGACGACTATACGGAAGCACAGAATCTTTTTAACAGGGCGATTACAAAGGACAGATCCCGCAGCGGAGCATATACCGGTCTTGCACAGGTTTATATTGATCAGGATGATCTGGACGGAGCAGAGACGGTTTTCCTGACAGCCCTGGAAATTCAGCCTTCAAATGCGGAACTGTATCAGGCTGCGATCGCTTTTTATGTAGATACTGAACAGCAGAGTAAGATTTCAGCACTCCTTCAGGACTGTGAAGATGATAATGTTCTGAAAGCGGTCGCGGACTATGTTTCTGATGCGCCGGAGTTCAGTCTGGAAGCTGGAACCTACAGCGAGGTCCAGGAAGTTTCGCTCTCTTCTGAGACAGGGGGAACGATCTACTATACGACAGACGGTACGGATCCTACAGAATCCAGTACTGAATACACAGAACCTGTTCTTCTTCAGAATGAGGGGGATACTGAAATCCGCGCCATTGCAGTAAATGCCAATGGGATCCCCAGTGTTGTCGCTTCTGCCAAATATACGATCGAGTTTCCGATCGTGGATGCTCCGGCAGTTACGCCGGCGACAGGGCAGTATACAGAACCGACAAAGATCACGATCACTGTGCCGGAAGGATATACTGCGTATTATACAATGGACGGTTCAACACCGACCAGTGATTCTGAAGAGTATACCGGTCCTATTGATATGCCTCAGGATACACAGACGATCTTCAGTGCAATCCTGGTCAACAATAATAATGGAAAGGCAACGGATGTGACTACAAGGAATTATATCACCCGTTCGGAATAATACAGTTTCATAGTGAAATGGTTGAAATGCAATCGGATTTTGTGAGAAAATTTATTAATATTTTACAAAATTCCGGTTGCATTCTTCTATCTGCGGAGTTATAATATCTGTGTTAAAAAAATAACAAAAATACATAAAGGAGATGCTGGAAATGAGCAGATTTTGTTTACCAAGAGACGTTTATCACGGAAAAGGATGTCTGGAAGAACTGAAAAACTTAAAAGGGAAAAAAGCAATGCTCGTAGTGGGCGGCGGTTCTATGAAGCGTCAGGGCTTTCTGGACAAAGCAGTAAACTATCTGAAAGAAGCAGGCATGGAAGTTCAGGTGTTCGAAGGCGTAGAGCCGGATCCGTCCGTTGAGACAGTTATGAAAGGCGCAGAGGCGATGCGCGCATTTGAGCCGGACTGGATCGTTGCAATGGGCGGCGGATCACCGATTGACGCTGCAAAAGCAATGTGGGCTTTCTATGAGTACCCGGAGACTTCTTTCGAGGATCTCTGCACACCGTTTAATTTCCCGGAACTTAGACAGAAGGCAAAATTCGCTGCAATCCCGTCTACATCCGGAACAGCGACAGAGGTTACAGCTTTCTCAGTTATCACAAACTATCAGACAGGTGTAAAATACCCGCTGGCTGACTTCAACATCACTCCTGATGTTGCTATCGTTGATCCGGATCTTGTATCAGGACTTCCGGTAAAACAGGTTGCATACACAGGTATGGATGCCCTGACACATGCGATCGAGGCATATGTATCAACACTCCACGGACCGTTTACTGATCCGCTTGCGCTTCAGGCGATCGAGATGGTACTGGATTACCTGCCTGCATCCTACAACTGCAATATGGAAGCAAGAGAGCAGATGCACTACGCACAGTGCCTCGCAGGTATGGCGTTCTCAAACGCTCTGCTCGGCATCGTTCACTCCATGGAGCACAAGACAGGAGCTGCATTCTCCACAGGACACATTCCGCA
>DWVT01000172.1 GCA_019120075.1 Candidatus Mediterraneibacter excrementigallinarum | reverse complement strand
AAAAGCCGCTTGTTTATGATAATATATAGTCTGCCGCTGAGTGATATTCTCTCGGCGGAAAGCAGTATGGCCCCGTGGTCAAGCGGTTAAGACATCGCCCTTTCACGGCGGTAACACGGGTTCGATTCCCGTCGGGGTCATTGAGATGCAAAAACAGGATATGCCGATGTGGCTCAATTGGCAGAGCAGCTGATTTGTAATCAGCAGGTTATCGGTTCGAGTCCGATCATCGGCTTTGTTCCTTCGGGAACATGTTTTTTGGACCTTTAGCTCAGTTGGTTAGAGCAACCGGCTCATAACCGGTCGGTCCTGGGTTCGAGTCCCCGAAGGTCCACTTTGTGCCGGCTGCTAAATTCGCGCAGAGGCGCTCACTAAGGGCGCCGGCATGCATCGCACGTAAGCGTCTAAAAGACAGACGCTAAGTGCTCATAACAAGGCCCAGTGGCTCAGTTGGTTAGAGCGCCGCCCTGTCACGGCGGAGGTCGAGAGTTCGAGTCTCTTCTGGGTCGTTTCTCTTAGAGATAAGAGAATGAAAATTTAATAGATGCCGCAGTGGCGGAACTGGCAGACGCCCGGGACTTAAAATCCCGTGGGTAGTGATACCCGTACCGGTTCGATTCCGGTCTGCGGCAGTTACTTAGGTGCTTCAAATCCTTATAAATAAAGGGTTTGAAGCATTTTTCATTTTCTGAAAAAGTTGTACAAAGTTGTACAGGCTGCAAATACGTTATTTATGCCAGGACATGAGCCATCTGTGAAGCATCTCTGTCAGTTACCCGCTGACCTATATCTTTCCTTTTGTAATTAATCACACTGAACACCACCATTTTTATAAAATTGCATAAATTTTTCGCTGTAAGTTGCTATCTGTATATCTGTTACGTATGAAATAAGTGAAAGACATAAGAGAAGGAGTGGTTACTATGAAAAAAGAAACTCAGAAAAATGATCATATGGATGAGAAACATGGTTATACAGGCAATCGTACAAGGAATCGTTTTACAGCATACTTGCTTAAGTTTATCAAAGGGCGCAGGAGCAGTTACCTGTCCGGGAAGATCCGGACGGAGCAAAACTCATTTTTAGTGGAAGAAATTGAGGAAATTGAGGAACGTATTACGTTTGAGGAAATGAGGGCAAATCGGGAACGGGAACAAATTCTTATGAAAGAGACAGGAGGCGTTTTCCCGGAATGGGATGAGCTTTCAGATGAAAGGATTGTGAAGTTGCTTTTGATGCTCAGTGATATAGAACGAGAGCTGATCTATCTGCATGTATTCGAGGAACGTTCTTTTGCAGAGATTGGTCAGATCACAGGAATGACAACACAACGATGCAAAGATGTATATTTCTATGGGATCCGTAAAATACGCAAGAGAATGGGGGAGAAACAGGATGAGATTTGATGAATCATTATTCAAGGCAAAAGCGGGAGATATGGAGGCGAAGACAGAAATCTTTGTTAAGTACAGGCCGTTGCTGATCAAATATTCAATGGTGAACAGAAGGTTTGATGAGGATTTGTATCAGGAACTGGCAGTGGAACTGATGAAGTGTATCCGGTATTTCAAGGATGCGGAGTGATAAGAACGAGTGGTGCCATCCAGGTCGTCCTGTTTCTGATGCTGAGATCAAATTTAATATCCATACAGGTGATGAGTTAAGGAACAGCGTTGACGGCACTGTGGGAATCCGCTAAAATATCATTTGAGCAGGACAGGGGGGGATACCTACGATCCGGCAATGTCTGTCCTTCCTGCTGATCTTAAAAAAAAAGGAGAATCACATTATGGCAAATCCAGTTGTTACATTTGAGATGGAAAACGGCGATATCATGAAAGCGGAGCTGTACCCGGAGATTGCGCCGAATACAGTTAAGAATTTTATTTCCCTGGTGAATAAGGGGTTTTATGATGGTCTGATCTTTCACCGTGTGATCAGAGGATTCATGATCCAGGGCGGATGCCCGGACGGAACAGGCATGGGCGGCCCGGGATATACGATCAAAGGAGAGTTCTCTCAGAACGGATTTAAAAATGACCTGGCCCATGATCCGGGAGTGCTTTCCATGGCGCGTGCGATGCATCCGGATTCAGCGGGAAGCCAGTTCTTTATCATGCATGAGAAATCACCGCACCTTGACGGGGCGTATGCGGCTTTCGGAAAGATCATCGAGGGCATGGATGTTGTGAATAAGATTGCGGAGACTGCGACAGATTACAGCGACCGCCCGCTGGAGAAACAGGTGATGAAGAAAGTGACTGTAGAGACGTTCGGAGAGGATTACGGCGAGCCGGAGAAGGTTTGATGGATCGTTATGAATTTAACAGGTGCCGTGTACTTTGTACAAAGTACACGGCACCTGTTAAATTTCATAAACATTTTAGAATATTAACACAATTATTAGCACTCATCTTGAAAGAGTGCTAATTTTCTATTGACTTTTAAATTTTCGTGAGCTAGAATGTCTTTTAGGCATAGAACACAGCCTTCAACAGCTGGCGGAAAAGGCTGATACAATATTTAAAATGTATTTTCAAAGGAGTGTTAGACATGGAAGCAAAGAAAGGAAACTTATCCATTGACAGCGAGAATATATTCCCGATCATAAAGAAATGGGTGTACTCGGATCATGATATTTTTGTACGTGAGATGGTATCCAACGGATGCGACGCGATCACAAAGCTGAAAAAACTGGACATGATGGGAGAGTATGAACTCCCGGAGGGATATAAGCCGAAGATTGAAGTGATCGTCAATCCGGAGGAGAAGACGATGAAGTTCATCGATAATGGTCTTGGTATGACAGCGGATGAAGTGGAGGAATATATCACTCAGATCGCATTTTCCGGCGCGACACAGTTCCTTGAGAAATATAAGGACAAGACTACAGAGGATGATATGATCGGACATTTCGGTCTGGGATTCTATTCTGCGTTCATGGTTGCTGATGAGGTGCAGATCGATACGCTTTCCTATAAAGAAGGGGCGACTCCGGTACACTGGGCAAGCCAGGGCGGCACAGAGTATGAGATGCAGGACGGTAATAAGACCACAGTCGGTTCAGAGATCACATTGTTCCTGAACGAGGACAGCCTTGAGTTTGCGAATGAGTACAGGGCAAGGGAAGTCCTGGAAAAATACTGCTCCTTCATGCCGGTGGAGATCTACCTCTCCAAGGCGAATGCAGAGCCGGAATATGAGACCATCAACGAGGAAGATCTTCTGGATACAGATACGGTAATAGAGCATATCGAGGAAGCTCCGAAAGATGATGCAGACAACAAAGACGGAGAAGGAGAGAAAGAGGAGCCGAAGAAAAAGGTCAAGATCCTGAAACGTCCGGTTCCGATCAATGATATCCATCCGCTTTGGGCAAAGAACCCGAGCGAGTGTACGAAAGACGAGTACATTGCTTTTTACAGAAAGGTCTTCATGGATTACAAGGAGCCCCTGTTCTGGATCCATCTGAACATGGATTATCCGTTTAACTTAAAGGGAATCCTGTATTTCCCGAAGATCAATACGGAATATGATTCCATTGAGGGAACCATCAAGCTGTATAACAACCAGGTATTTATCGCGGATAACATCAAAGAAGTGATCCCGGAATTCCTGATGGTATTAAAGGGAGTCATCGACTGTCCGGATCTGCCGCTGAACGTTTCAAGAAGCGCGCTTCAGAATGACGGCTTTGTAAATAAAGTAGCAGATTATATTTCAAAGAAGGTTGCGGACAAGCTGGTCGGAATGTTCAAGACAGACCGCGAGAACTATGAGAAATACTGGGATGATATCAGTCCGTTCATCAAATTCGGCTGCCTGAAGGATGAGAAGTTCGGCGAGAAGATGAAAGATTCCATGATCTATAAGAATCTGGATCACAAGTATCTGACTCTCGAGGATGTGATCAAGGAGAGCAAGGGCGAGCCGGAGAAAGCGGACGAAGAGAATACGGAGAATGCCGACGCACAGAAGGCAGAGAATGATGATGCACAGAATGCGGAGGAGAAGACAGAAGACGGCAGCGCAGAGGGAGAAAACAAAGAAGAAGAGAAAACCCGGATTTATTATGTGACCGACGAGGTACAGCAGAGCCAGTACATCAATATGTTCAAGGCTCAGGGACAGGACGCGATCATTCTGTCACACAATATTGATTCCGCATTTGTGACATATCTGGAGCAGAAACATCAGGATATCCAGTTCCTGCGCATTGATGCGGACGTCCATGAATCACTGAAAGATGAGGTGGCAGAGGATGAGAAGGAAGAGTTCCAGAAGACCACGGACAGCCTTGTGGAGATTTTCCGGAAAGAGCTTAATAATGACAAACTTGATGTGAAAGTAGAAAAGCTCAAAGACGACAAGATCGCTTCCATGGCAGTTCTTTCCGAACAGGAGAGACGTATGGCAGAGATGATGAGGATGTACGGCATGAACGGAATGGATCCGTCCATGTTCGGAAGCCAGGCAACTCTGGTCCTCAATGCGAATCATCCGCTGGTGAAATTCCTTGTGGAGCACAAACGCAGCAAGAATGTGCCGATCATCTGCAAGCAGCTCTATGATCTGGCGATGCTGGCTCATAAGCCGCTGAGCCCGGAAGAGATGACGGCATTTGTTCAGAGAAGCAATGAAATCATGCTGCTTCTTACGAAATAAAAGAAAATAAAGCAGTCCGGCAGAGAGCGGGAAGAGTCAAAGGATCTTCCCGCTCTCTGCCGGATCTGTATCGGATCGTGTGAGAGAAAATGCCGTGCCTTTTAAGGTTACTTCTCAAACGCGATCTG
>DWVT01000171.1 GCA_019120075.1 Candidatus Mediterraneibacter excrementigallinarum | reverse complement strand
TAAAGTGCAGCGATCTCACGCGCGATCCCGTAATGTCCCCAGAGATCCGGTCTGTTCGTCATTGATTTATTATCGATCTCGAGAAGGATATCATTCATATCCAGCGCATCGGCAAGAGAAGTACCTGCCGGCACGTCAAAGGCAGACAGATCCAGGATCTCCGCCTCCTGCTCTGCCGGGAACAGCTCTCCCAGTCCGATCTCGTCGGAAGCGCAGATCATACCGTATGACTCAACTCCCCGAAGTTTGGAGTTCTTGATCACTACCGGCTCGCCTTCTCCGTGCCAGCGGACAACCGCGCCCGGGCAGGATACAGCGACGCGCATCCCTTCCTTCAGATTGATACCGCCGCAGACGATGTCCTTGATCTCTCCGCCGCCGATATCTACTTTACACACTCTTAATCTGTCTGCATTTGGATGGGGCTCGATCTTCTCGATCACTCCAACAAGCATATTGTCAAAACGGCGTGCAAGATCTTCTACATCCTCCACTTCCACTGTGGACATGGTCAGGTCGTACGCCAGTTTTTTCAGATCCGCATCCTCCGGAATATTCACATAATCCTTGATCCATGATAATGATAACTTCATTTTTTCTCTCCTTATCTAAACTGTTTCAGGAATCTTAAATCAGCGCTGTGGAACAGTCTCACATCATCCACACCGTAACGCATCATAACAAGTCTGTCCAGACCGATATTTACATAGAATCCTGTGTACTCATCCGGATCCAGTCCTGCTGCTCTGAGTACATTCGGATGCGGAGATCCTCCCGGCATGACCTCGATCCAGCCGACGTGCTTGCAGACGCTGCAGCCTTTTCCGCCGCATACCTGGCACTGCATATCGATCTCAAATCCCGGCTCCACGAAGGGGAAGAACCCGGAGCGCATCCTCACCGGCACGTCCCTTCCGAACACTTTGCTGAGGATACTGTTGATCATCACTTTTCCTGATGTAAACGTGATATCCTTGTCCACGATAAGAGCCTCATACTGGAAGAAAGCCCTCTCATGATGAGCGTCCGTGGTCTCGTTCCTGTATACACGTCCCGGATATACAAAACGGTACGGGGGTTTGTGTGTCTGCATATAGCGGACGCTTCCGCCGGTCAGATGCGGACGCAGGCAGAGTTTTTCGTTCGTGCTTCCGCTGTCGTGTCCTTCCAGCCAGTAGGTATCCATGCTCTCGCGGGCCGGATGGTTCGGCGGGAAATTCAGTTTATCAAAAGCGTACATTTCACTTGTGATCTCATCTTCCTCGAAGATCTCAAATCCCATAGAACGGAATGCATCGTTCAGGTCATAGCACATCTGCGTGATCGGGTGAAGCCCGCCTCCGGAGGGCATGATTCCCGGAACAGAACAGTCAAAATCAGGAGACACTTCCGAAGCCTTCAGCTTCAGCTCCACTCTCTTCTCATCGATCAGATCCTTGACCTCGTTCTTAGCCTGATTCAGAAGTTTTCCCATCTCAGGACGAAGAGACACATCCAGAGTCGGGATCTCTTTCATCAGAAGACTCAAAGCCCCCTGCTTTCCGATATATGCGCTCTTCACATTCTGCAGTTCGCCTTCGCTCGCCGCTTCAGAAATCTTGTTTTTTGCTTCTGATAAAATGCCGTTGATTTTATCTTTCATTACGCTTCTCCTTTCTCATTTAAGGCAGTTACACGCTGAAAACCGGCATGTGGTCTTCCGTCTCAGCGTTTTTATCCTGCGTCATCTCCGCAATATGTTCCTGACGGGACATACCCGTTAGACGTTTCTGACAGAATAAAAAAACATCGTCTCCTGTCATTTCAACAAGGGACGATGTTGATCGCGGTACCACCCTATTTCAGAGCATTTCTCTCCTGCTCTGCACTCCTTTTGTGTAAATTTATTGCTACACGAACATCCGGCTTAACGCAAAAAGAATATAACTAAATGCTTTTCGCCGGAAGACTCCCATACTGAAACTTCAAAAAGGTTCGCGCGGAATGCTTTCAGCCGGTGACACTCCGTCTCTGGACCGCTGTATCTTTTCTACTCACGTATGTTCACAGTCTAAATCCATGTAATTATTGCATAGAATAGATTTTTTGTCAATAAAGACTGCCTGTTCGGCCAGACAAATTTTCCGCCCCAGCCACTTTTTTCTCCCCCCGATATTCTTCCAGAAGTGCATTCACTTCCCCTCCGAGCAAAATGATATACATACATCCATAAAGCCAGAGCATGATGAGCACGATGGTCGTAAGACTTCCATACATATCGGAAAATCCTGTAAAGATATCCAAATAAACGGAAAATATGAAGGAAATAAAAAGCCAGCCGCATGCGGTAAACACAGCTCCCGGAAGCTGCTTGCGCAGTGTCGTCTTTGCCATATTGCTCCGGTTCGGAAGAAACTTATACACAATATCCCAGAAAACAGTCAGAACGATCAGAGTGACCACTGTGCGTATCCGAATCACAAAATCCACGACTCTGCTGAGGAACGGAACATGTTCATAAAGTATCACGCTGATACTGTTTCCGAACACGGAGAGAACCAGCGACAGCATAATGGCAAGAAGGAATATCACTGTATAAAGAGATGCTCTGAGCCTGAGATAAACATAATTTCTCGTCTCCGTATTATCATAAATACAGTTCAGCCCGTATGTTACAGACAATACTCCTTTTCCCGCAGACCAGAGAGCAACGATAATGGTCACCGGAATCACCCCGGATCCATCATATACCTGGATCACAATGGCCCGGATCAGAGGCGCCACAGAAGAAGGAAAGACCTGCAGTACAGCCTCAAGTACGTCATTCATGGTAACAGGGGTAAACTGAACCATGGTGAGCAGAAGGAGAAAAATCGGAATCAGAGACAGCACAAAAAAATAAGCCGCCTGAGCCGCGTATGCCCCCATATGATGCGCAGTAACTGCATCTATGATTTTAAGTATACTTTCTATGATCTTTGATCTCTTTTTCATGATCTGCTCCTGCATACCTTAGTTTCTTAATAACTCAGTCCAATAATGAAAAAGCGGCCGTACAAGACGACCGCCTTTATCTTTAGTAGTTACCCAAAATGCCGGTCCTGTATTTTGACTCCTAGCCACAGCTAGGTGGGCAACCGCATCTGCTTTTCTGTCTTCCACTGCAACTCGGAGGCCTGACATATTACAGAAATATAAGAATCCCTTTTAAAGTAATGTAGGTTCAAAATTACAGGGTTGTCGCACATTCCAGGTCAACTGTCTTATCAATTCTAGGAGTATTATACTCCATTTACATGAATTTTACAACCGCTTCTTTTCAGAGATAATTTCCAGTAGAAACTATTCTATATCCGTTTTCAGAACCCGTGCATTTTAAGCTGCATTATGATATCATAGTTATAAACTCATCTATCGGATAGTCAGTCCGGTTCAGAGAAAGATGGAAGATACACAAAAGGAGTTTTGACTTATGAAAATGAATGAATTGAAGCTTGTCTATTTCAGCCCTACAGGAAGAACCAGAAAAGTTATCATGGAAGTCGCACGCAACATTGATCTGAAGTCAGTGTCCCATGATTTTTCTGTCTATAAAGAAAAGAAACCTGTTCTCAAATTTGCCGAAAATGATTTTGTTCTTTTCGGGATTCCGGTATACGGAGGACGGGTTCCGGCCCTCTTCGCTCAATATCTTCAGAACGTGACTGGGAAAAATACTCCTGCCGCCCTCATTGCCACATACGGCTGCAGAGAATATGAAGACGCCCTCATTGAATTGAAAGACCTGGTGGAAAATAATGGATTCAAAGTGATCGGAGCCGCTGCATTTCCCGCAGAGCACTCCATTGTGGAGACAATCGGAGCGCGGCGTCCTAATAAAGCGGATATGAAAGTTATCGCAGAATACGGTGTCAATCTGAACCGCCGTCTGAAAAAAGAAGATAATTTTAATAATATTGATATTCATGTCCCCGGAAACAGACCTTACAGAAAGTACAGCAAGAATATGCTCTTCCCGAAAGCCGATGTTAATTCCTGTACCGAATGTAAAGCATGCGCCAGATCCTGTCCGGCCGGAGCAATCTCCATAAAAGATCCCAAGACAACCGACCACAAGAAATGCATTGGCTGTCTGAAATGCGTAAGGATCTGCAAGCAGAATGCCCGCTCCGTAAATTCATTGAAGTACCGTATCGCGGAAGGAAAACTGAAAAAAGTCTGTCAGAGTGACAAAGCTGCCGAGATTTTTCTCTGATCTATCTGGCCGCTGCAAAAAAACTGTGAGACAAAATTGCCTCACAGTTTTTTTCATCTTATCATTTGCACGAATCCGGAGATTACTCCTGCGGACCAGCTGCGACAAGAGCTTTTCCAAGCTCGTTGCTCTCGTATTTCTTGAAGTTCTTAACGAATCTTGCAGCCAGATCTTTTGCTTTCTCTTCCCACTCGGAAGCATCAGCATATGTGTCTCTCGGGTCAAGGATTGCCGGATCAACTCCCGGAAGCTCTGTCGGAACTTCAAAGTTGAAGTGCGGGATCGTCTTTGTCGGTGCGTCAAGGATTGCTCCGCTGAGGATTGCATCGATGATTCCACGAGTATCTTTGATGGAGATACGTTTTCCTGTTCCGTTCCATCCTGTATTTACAAGGTAAGCTTTCGCTCCGCTTGCTTTCATTCTCTTAACGAGTTCCTCTGCATATTTTGTCGGGTGCAGTTCAAGGAATGCCTGTCCGAAACATGCGGAGAATGTCGGTGTCGGCTCTGTGATACCGCGCTCTGTTCCTGCAAGTTTAGCTGTAAATCCTGACAGGAAGTAGTACTCTGTCTGCTCCGGTGTCAGAACGGATACCGGCGGAAGTACTCCAAATGCATCAGCTGACAGGAAGATTACATTCTTCGCTGCCGGAGCTGCAGATATCGGACGAACGATCTTCTCGATATGGTCGATCGGGTAAGATACACGTGTATTCTCTGTCACGCTCTTATCTGTGAAGTCGATATGTCCCTCTGCATCCAGTGTAACGTTCTCAAGAAGAGCGTTTCTCTTGATCGCATTGTAGATATCCGGCTCAGAATCTTTGTCAAGATCGATAACCTTAGCATAGCATCCGCCTTCGAAGTTGAATACTCCGTTGTCATCCCAGCCGTGCTCGTCATCACCGATCAGAAGTCTCTTCGGATCTGTGGAAAGTGTTGTCTTACCTGTTCCGGAAAGACCGAAGAAGATAGCTGTATTTTCGCCGTTCAGGTCTGTGTTTGCTGAGCAGTGCATGGAAGCGATGCCCTTCAGCGGCAGATAGTAGTTCATCATAGAGAACATACCTTTCTTCATCTCTCCGCCGTACCATGTGTTCACGATAACCTGCTCGCGGCTTGTGATATTGAACATAACCGCTGTTTCTGATCTCAGACCAAGCTCTTTGTAATTCTCAACTTTTGCTTTGGAAGCGTTGTAAACGACGAAATCCGGAACAAAGTTCTCCAGCTCCTCTGCTGTCGGGCGGATGAACATGTTTGTTACGAAGTGAGCCTGCCAAGCAACCTCAACGATGAAGCGGATCGCCATGCGGGTGTCTTTGTTTGCGCCACAGAAAGCGTCTACAACAAACAGTCTCTTGTTGGAGAGCTCATTCTTTGCAATCTCCTTTACAGCATTCCATGCTTCCTGAGTTGCCGGATGATTGTCATTCTTATATTCGTCAGATGTCCACCATACTGTGTCTTTGGAGTTCTCATCCATAACAATGTATTTGTCTTTCGGAGAACGTCCTGTGTAGATACCTGTCATAACATTGACAGCACCAAGTTCGCTTACCTGTCCTTTGTCATATCCTTCAAGATTCGGATTTGTCTCCTCCTCGAAAAGCATCTCATAAGAAGGATTGTGGACAATTTCTGTAGTTCCCGTGATACCATACTGAGTTAAATCAATATTAGCCATGTTACGTTCAACCTCTCTCTTTCTTTATTGTATTTTAGGAAATCCATACCGTAATTTCCAACCTTCACATATTATACAGGATAAACATTTAAAAAGCAACCATAATTTTTCGCGCTTTGAAAGTTTTTTTAATTTCAAATTCATTTATGATTAATTTACATCGATTTTACGTGGCTTATCGGAATAAAAAATGCAGGATTTTAAGTTCAATCCTGCATTCTTTGTTATTTTTTAATCAAATTTTTATCAAAACATTTCCGGAAGGAGTTCGTTGAGTGTATAGACTCTGTATTCATCCGGAGATTTTCCGCAGA
Source organism: Candidatus Mediterraneibacter excrementigallinarum (assembly GCA_019120075.1). Classification (GTDB taxonomy): domain Bacteria; phylum Bacillota; class Clostridia; order Lachnospirales; family Lachnospiraceae; genus Mediterraneibacter; species Mediterraneibacter excrementigallinarum. The sequence goes on along the minus strand of DWVT01000171.1, from coordinate 30,179 downwards.
TAATCTTAAATCTGCCTCCGTCACAGAACTCTGCCATAACCTGTCTGCACACACCGCAGGGATAGCACCATACCAGTTCTTCCTCTCCCCCAACGATCGCGATCGCCTCAAATTCCCTTTCTCCTTCAGACACCGCTTTGAAAATAGCAGTCCTTTCTGCACAGTTTGTCGGTCCGTATGCCCGGTTCTCTATGTTACATCCGGTATAGACCCTGCCGTCACTGCACAGCAGAGCCGCCCCCACACAGAAATGAGAATAAGGGCTGTAGGAGAATTCCCTTGCCTCAATGGCTTTTTCAATCAGTTTTCCATATTCCATCGTCTGTCCTTTCCGCACGGACTGCTTTGTCCGTCAGTATTCTGCTCAGAAATACATCCGTTTCAGTTTTGACGTGTATACCGCAAACCAGACCAGTACAACGAAAAAGATGAACATCCCCGCAGTATCCACCATCGTCATCGGATGGACATAGCAGTGTATGATATCCAGTACTCCATATATGACAGAAACCAGCCCGAAAATAAGCAATGCCGGCCCTGCCTTTCTGGTATAGCTCTCCTTATCCTTACACTTCTTATACAGGTACTCTTTTCCGAGGAGAAGTGTGGCATTGATCTCCCCCCGCCTCTTCAGTCTGATAAATGCATAGAGGGCATAAATTCCGCAGAAGAATACAATAACTCCTATGATTCCCCACATGCTCTGCATATCGTCCATTTTTATCCGCTCCTTTTATACACTCAGGATTTCTTTTACTGTCTCTTTCATCTTGTCTGCATCACACTCTCTGTTGTGACGGATCTGGGCGTTCCGTATCTCCTGAATTGCCCCGGGTATCTCCGTACCGGAAATCCTGCTCAGCTCATCAATAAGTTCAAACTCATCAACAGAAGCATATTTTTCATCAATCGCGCTCATCACGCTGTGGATAAACTTATACGGACTCGCTGTGGAAGCGATCAGGCATTTTTTCTGATCTCCGCTGTCTTTTCTGTATTTCGCGCATACACTGGACGCAACTGCAGTGTGAGTATCCATAACATATCCTGTACGCTCATATGTCGTGCGAATCGCCTCTTTTGTCTCCTCCTCTGTCGCAAAGCCTCCCTCAAAGTCTGCAAGCCTCTCCTTCATCTCCGGTGTGATCTCATAACTTCCTCTATCTCGGAGCTGTGACATAAGATCTGCATTCCTCTCTGCATCCTGTCCGGCAATTGTATAGATCAGTCTTTCCAGATTGCTGGAGATCAGGATATCCATGGACGGGGAAGAAGTCAGGATAAACTCCCTGTTTCTGTCATACACACCGGTCCGGAAGAAATCAAAAAGCACCTTATTTTCATTAGAAGCACAGATCAGTTTTGCGATCGGAACCCCCATCTGCTTTGCATAGTAAGCGGCAAGGATATTTCCGAAGTTTCCGGTAGGAACTGTCACGTTGATCTCCTCGCCTGCTGTGATTTCCTCATTCTGGAGCAGTTTCGCGTAAGCGTATACGTAGTAGACAACCTGCGGCACCAGCCGGCCAATGTTGATGGAATTCGCAGAAGAAAACTGATATCCTGCATCTGCAAGTTCTTTCTCCAGTTCCTTGTCTTCAAACAGAGCTTTCACACCGCTCTGCGCATTGTCGAAATTCCCGTGGATCGCAACAACTGCCGTATTGTCACCTTTCTGGGTCACCATCTGCAGTTCCTGCACCCGGCTGACACCTCCCTTGGGATAGAACACGATGATCTTTGTGCCCGAAACGTCCGCAAATCCGGCGAGAGCCGCCTTTCCTGTATCACCGGAAGTGGCTGTAAGGATCACGATCTCCTTGGTCACATTATTCTTCTTTGCTGCAGTTGTAAGAAGATGAGGAAGGATCGACAGCGCCATATCCTTGAATGCGATGGTAGCGCCGTGGAACAGTTCCAGATGGTACACATCTCCCACTTTCACGAGCGGTGCGATAACCTCGGTATCAAACTTGGAATCATATGCACTGTTGATACAATGTTTCAGTTCTTCCTCTGTAAAGTCCGTCAGAAACTGTTTCATCACCGCATAAGCTGTCTCCTGATATGACATATCCTTCAGCTCATCCATTGTCACATCCAGCTTCGGGATATATTCCGGAACAAACAGTCCTCCGTCGTCCGCAAGTCCCTTCAGGATTGCTTCTGACGCAGTCACTGTACCTTCTTTGCTTCTTGTACTTTTGTATAACAGATTCATTTTTCTACCCTCTTTTTCTTTTAACGGTTTACTGTCCTGAATTATAGCATAACTGATAACCTTCGCGCAACCTCAGCCCTACGCTTCTGCTCCCTTGCTGCTTTTTCTCAGAAAAATTGAAAGAAATCCGCAGACCGCCATGAGCACAGGATATACCAGATACGGGATGATCTCGAACGGAGTCAGCGCAGTCAGCGTGGCAGCGGACAGAAGCTGTGCTCCGTAGGGAATCAGCCCCTGCCCCACTGACGTATAAATGTCAAGCATAGAAGCCGACCGCTTCGGATCCACACCGTAATCATCACTGATCTCCTTCGCAATGGGACCTGCCATCACGATCGCCACAGTATTGTTCGCAGTACACAGATCCACGAACAGAGCAAGAAGTGCAATCCCCGCTTCCGCTCCTTTCTTGCCTCTGATCCTGCTTTTAATCACGTTCAGAATAAACTGGATCCCGCCATATTCCCTGACCAGCGACACAATGCATGCAACGATGATGGAAATAACTGTAATATCATACATGGAAGTCACACCGTCTCCGACTACCGTAAACATTTCGGACAGAAGGATGTTGCCCGCTGCCACTCCCACGATCAGAGAGATCACGATCCCGCTCACCAGCACCAGGAATACATTGATCCCGAGCAGGGCTCCGATGAGCACGACCAGATAGGGAACCACTTCCCACAGATTGTACTCCAGATTTTCACTCATCCTGTAATTTACATTTCTCGTGATAAACCAGAAATAAACGATCGTGATCACCGCAGCCGGAAGTACGATCAGGAAATTCGCCTTGAACTTGTCCCGCATTTCGCAGCCCTGAGTCTTTACCGCCGCGATCGTTGTGTCTGATATCATGGAAAGATTATCCCCGAACATGGCGCCGCAGACTACCGCCGCGATGCAGATTTCCATGGAGAATCCGGTTTTCTCACTGATCCCTGCCGCAATGGGAGCCAGAGCCGCAATGGTTCCCATGGAAGTTCCCATGGATACCGAGATAAAACAGCCGATAATGAACAGTCCCGCCACTGCGAAATGCGCAGGTATCAGCGACAGTCCCAGATTCACCGTGCTGTCCACACCGCCTGCTGCCGTTACTGCGCCGGAGAATCCTCCGGCGCTCAGAAAGATCAGGCTCATTGTGATGATATTTTCTTCCCCCACACCTCTGGCGATTACTTTGATCTTATCATCAAACTTCAGCTCCCGGTTCTGGAAAAACGCAACGAAGAGCGCGATCAGAAACGCAACGATGGCAGGCATCGCATAAAAGTCCCCAAAAACGATTCCTGCTCCAAGAAAAATGACCAGGAATATCCCGATCGGAAGAAGGGCGATTGCCCTTCCCTTCTCATTCTCTTTTTCCATAGATTTATCCTCTCTTTTTCATGGGTGCCGTGTACCTTCGCATCAGGTGCCGTGTACCTTTGACAAGGTACACGGCACCTGATGCGGAGGTACACGGCACCATTCAAACAATATTTTCAGAATGTTCAAAAAGGATGCTGCAAAACTCTGCCTGCAGCATCCTTTGTCTCACAATTCCAATCGTTGTTTTATTTTTTCTTACTGTTCGTGTAATTAACAAGCCCGCCTGCCGCGATCAGTTTCTGCATGAATTCCGGGAACGGCTGTCCCTGAAATTCAGTGCCTTTCGTCAGATTGTAGATCTTTCCACTGTCAAAATCCACTTCCACTTCATCGCCGGCTTCAATATTCTTTGCAGCTTCCGGGCACTCAATAATCGGAAGTCCTATGTTGATGGCATTGCGGTAGAAAATCCTTGCAAATGTCTCCGCGATGATGCAGCTTACCCCTGCCGTCTTAAGACAGAGCGGCGCATGCTCTCTGGAAGAACCGCATCCAAAGTTCTTGTTTGCAACGATCATGTCACCAGGCTGTACCTTTTTGACAAAATCAGGATCAATATCAGCCATGGCGTGGCTTGCAAGCTCCTGCGCATCAAATGAGTTCAGGTATCTTGCGGGAATGATCACGTCTGTATCTACGTTGTCTCCATATTTAAACACATGTCCCTTTGCTCTCATTTCGCCTCACCTACTTTCTCCGGATTTGCGATATATCCTGCAATGGCGCTTGCCGCCGCTACTTCCGGCGACGCAAGATAGATCAGAGAATCCACATGTCCCATACGTCCCACAAAGTTTCTGTTCGTGGTGGATACACATTTCTCGCCTGCTGCCATAACTCCCATGTGTCCGCCCATGCACGGTCCGCAGCTCGGCGTATTGACTGCACATCCGGCATCCACGAAGATTTCCAGAAGTCCTTCTTCAATGCACTGCTTATAGATTTTCTGAGTCGCCGGAATGACCATAACACGCACATCCGGGTGTACTGTATGTCCTTTCAGGATGGCAGCGGCCTTCCTCATATCCTCCATACGGCCATTGGTACAGGATCCGATAACAACCTGATCGATCTTGATCGGTTCCATCGCTTCCACTTCATCGATGGTCTTTGCATTTCCCGGAAGATGCGGGAATGCCACAGTCGGCCGGACTTCCGAGAGATCAATGTTGATCACTTCATCATACTGAGCATCCTCATCTGCCTCATAGATCGTATACGGTTTCTTTGAGTGCTCTTTCATGTAAGCTTCCGCTTTTTCATCCACCGGGAAGATTCCGTTCTTCGCGCCCGCTTCAATCGCCATATTCGCCATTGTAAAGCGGTCGTCCATGGACAGGTTCGCAATTCCATCCCCGGTAAACTCCATGGATTTATAGAGAGCTCCGTCCACACCGATCTTTCCGATGATATGGATGATGATATCTTTTCCGCTCACGTATTTTCCCGGTTTTCCGGTCAGAACAAATTTGATCGCACTGGGAACTTTAAACCAGATTTCTCCTGTCGCCATACCGGTCGCCACGTCTGTCGTTCCCATTCCTGTGGAAAACGCTCCCAGCGCTCCGTATGTACATGTATGGGAGTCTGCGCCGATAATGCACTCTCCCGCTACGACAACTCCTGCCTCCGGAAGGATTGCATGCTCCACACCGGATTTTCCCTGCTCAAAATACCAGGTCAGTCCCTGTTCCTTCGCATACTCGCGGATCGCTTTAGAGTTCTCTGCGGATTTAATATCCTTGTTCGGAGTAAAATGATCAGGCACGAACACGACCTTGTCCTTATCAAATACATGATCCGACATCTGTTTGATAATAGGCAGCGCCATCGGTCCGGTAATGTCATTTGCCATGACCACATCAAGCTTTGCCTCGATCAGCTGACCCGCCTCAACAGAATCCAGTCCCGCATGGGCAGCCAGTATCTTCTGAGTCATTGTCATTCCCATAGGAATCAGCCTCCTTTAATTGTTTATATTTTCTGACAACTTTCTCCAAAAGTACACGGCACCTTCGAAGAATATTTTCAGAATATTCCTACTTCTTTGCGATATATCCTTTTGCCGTCAGCGCCTCTGCGCACAGCACAGCTCCGCCGGCTGCTCCTCTGACTGTATTATGAGAAAGTCCGATAAACTTATAGTCAAACATGGTGTCCTCTCTCAGACGGCCGATAGAAACACCCATTCCTTTCTCGTAGTCAACATCCATTGTCACCTGGGGACGGTTGTCCTCCTCCAGATACTGGATGAACTGCTTCGGCGCGCTGGGAAGTCCTGCCTCCTGCGGGAAACCTTTGAAGTTTACAAGCTTCTCGATAAGCTGCTCTTTCGTCGGTTTCTTCTCAAAATTGATAAATACTGCGGCAGTATGTCCGTTCAGCACCGGGACACGCACGCACTGGCATGTGATCTTCGGAAGATCCGCCTTTACGATCTGTCCATTCTCCACTTTACCGAGCACACGCAGCGGCTCCTGCTCGCTCTTTTCTTCCTCGCCGCCGATGTAGGGGATAATATTTCCTTCCATTTCCGGCCAGTCTTTGAAAGTCTTTCCTGCTCCGGAGATTGCCTGGTATGTTGTAACGACCAGTTCTTTCGGGCCGAATTCTTTCCATGCTGCAAGACAGGGAGCATAGCTCTGAATGGAGCAGTTCGGTTTTACTGCAATGAATCCGCGTGTTGTTCCGAGACGTTTCTTCTGATCCGGGATCACATTAAAATGATCTGAATTGATCTCCGGCACGACCATCGGCACGTCCGGTGTCCAGCGGTGTGCGCTGTTGTTGGAGACAACCGGCGTCTCTGTCTTTGCATACTCTTCCTCAATCGCCTTGATCTCCTCTTTTGTCATATCCACTGCGCTGAACACAAAATCCACAGTGGAGGCAACTTTCTCTACTTCATTGACATTGAGGACTACAAGTTTTTTCACATCCTCCGGCATAGGAGTATCCATTTTCCAGCGTCCGCCTACCGCTTCCTCATATGTCTTTCCTGCAGAACGGGGGCTTGCAGCTACTGTCACAACCTCGAACCACGGATGATTCTCAAGCAGTGAAATAAATCTCTGTCCCACCATTCCTGTTGCACCAAGAATTCCAACTCTTAATTTCTGATCCATTTTATTTCTCCTTTTCAAATGTATTTTTCTACCTGTCATTAAGGATCTGACTGATCATGCAGATCCGGCTGTATCATTCTGCCGCAAGATATGCTTCCTCTGCAGCGATCACCTGTTCCATTGCCGCTTTTCCGGGGGCACCGATGGTGTTTCTCGTCTCCACACAGGTTTTCATACTGATCGCGTCATAGATATCGTCCTCAAACACCGGCGAGATTGCCTTGAATTCGTCCAGCGTCATATCGTCCAGCGCGATCTTCTTCTCCAGACAGTACAACACCAGTCTGCCCACAATACCGTGAGCATCCCGGAAAGGAACTCCATGGTTCACCAGGTAATCCGCCGCGTCCGTGGCATTGGTGAATCCATGCTTCGCGCTCTCCTCCATCCGTTCCTTATTGAACTTCATGGTCTTAAGCATTCCCGTAAACAGCGCCAGACATCCCTTTGTCGTGTCAATGGCATCAAATACGAACTCCTTATCCTCCTGCATATCCTTGTTGTAAGCAAGAGGCAGCCCCTTCATCGTAGTCAGCAGTGACATAAGCGCGCCGTAGACTCTTCCGGTCTTTCCTCTTACCAGTTCCGCGATATCCGGATTTTTCTTCTGAGGCATGATGCTGCTCCCCGTACTGTAGGCGTCATCAATCTCTACGAACTTGTATTCGTTCGTATTCCAGATGATGACTTCCTCCGAGAACCGGCTCAGATGCATCATCACCGTGGACATGGCCGACAGCAGTTCGATCAGATAATCCCTGTCTGATACAGAATCCATACTATTCAGAGTAGGACCGTCAAACTCCAGAAGCTCTGCCGTATATTCCCTGTCCAGAGGATAGGTTGTCCCTGCCAGAGCGCCGGACCCCAGCGGACAGTAGTTCATCCTTTTATAAATATCCTTCATCCGTGATCTGTCACGCTTGAACATCTCAAAATAGGCCCCCATGTGGTGAGCCAGTGTGATCGGCTGCGCCTTCTGCAGATGAGTAAAGCCGGGCATATAGGTCTCCACGTTCTCCTTCATCAGCTTCAGCAGGACTTCCAGCAGCTCTTTGAGCAGTCCGTCCAGCTCAATGATCTCATCCCGGGTATACAGCTTCATGTCAAGCGCCACCTGATCGTTTCTGCTCCGACCGGTGTGAAGTTTTTTTCCCGCATCTCCGATCCGGTCGATCAGATTCGCCTCCACGAAGCTGTGGATGTCTTCATATTCATCTGTAATTTCAAGACTCCCGTTTTCCACATCCCTCAGGATGCCGTTCAGTCCGTCCGTGATCTTTTCTTTCTCTTCCTCCGTCAGGATGCCCCGTTTTGCCAGCATGGCCACATGTGCAATGCTGCCCCTGATATCCTGTCGGTAAAACCGTTTGTCAAAAGAGATCGAAGCATTAAAATTATATACCAGCTTGTCCGTTTCCTTTGTGAAACGTCCGCCCCATAACTGTGCCATTTTCGTCTCCTCATTCCTTTCGCTGTTGCATTTTCTCCTAAGTTTATCACACTAAAGTGTGAAATGTCTACCATAAATGTCAAACAGGTGAAGAAAACTCCTATTTTCGGGCTTCCTTTTCCCTCTCCCGCTGCGCCAGGGAAAACTCACATCCGCAGTAATCCTGGCGGTACAGTCCGTACTCCGCCGAGAGTTCCGTCGACCTTTTATATCCGTTCTTCTTTTTAAAATCAGACACCAGATAGGGCACTCCCACACGCTCTCCCAGACGGATCCCGATCTCATTTAACTTCTGTGCATTCTTCAGCGGGCTGATGCTGAGCGTGGTAGTGAAATAATCAAAGCCGCCTTCCGCCGCCATCTGCGCCGCCTCAGAAAGACGAAGCTCATAACATTTCATGCATCTTGCTCCGCCCTCCTTCAGATGTTCCATTCCCGCCGTCGTCTCATAGAATCTTTCCTTATCATAAGGGCCGCCCAGAAACGAAACCGGATGCCGGAATTTCATCTCTCCGATCAGCTCCTGCTGCTCCTCGATCCGCTTCTCATATTCACTCTCGGGATAAATATTCGGATTATAATAAAAAACCGTGATCTCAAAATATTCCGACAGATATTCCAGCACATAACTGCTGCACGGAGCACAGCAGCTGTGCAGCAGAAGCGAAGGCACTTTTCCTTCTTTCCGGATACGGTCCAGGATCTTATCCAGTTCTTTCTGATAGTTTACTTTCTGTACATTCATATAAACGACTCTCCTGTCTCTCGCATAATACTCTTCTCCGCGTTATCCTCTATTTTAATCCCTTTTCCCTATCCGTCAAGTCAGAACTTTCCGGACATCTCCGCTCGGTTTCCGCACACATTCCGCCTCATCTGCTTTCTGATCTGCTGACCTGCTCTTTTCCCTCCATATTCCTGCGCCGCACAGTTCCCGCATTTTTTCATACATTAACTATATACCGCAGAACAGGAGTGAACACATGAAACCAATACTGGAATTAAAAAATATATCCTATTCCTATCACACACCGGAGGGTGAAACTCAGGCATTGTCCGGCATTACATTTTCCCTGTCGCCCGGCGAATTCACAGCTGTCGTCGGACCTTCCGGATGCGGCAAATCCACGCTGCTCTCCCTGATCGCCGGGCTGATGCGGGCGGAATCCGGCGAGATTCTGTTGAATGGCGCACCCCTGACAGAAAACTCATCCCGAATCGGCTATATGCTCCAGCATGACTATCTGTTTGAATGGCGCACTGTCTACCGGAATATCATTCTGGGGGCAGAGATCAACGGAACTCTGGATGATAAAACAAAAAAGAGAGCAGAGGAACTGCTGGAACAATACGGCCTGGCTCAGTTTGCCCGCTCAAAACCCTCTGAACTTTCCGGAGGGATGCGGCAACGCGCCGCCCTGATCCGCACCCTCCTTCTGGATCCGGAACTTCTTCTTCTGGATGAACCTTTCTCCGCGCTGGATTATCAGACCAGGCTGAATGTGAGCGACGATATCGGGCAGATCATCCGAAAATCCGGAAAGACCGCCCTTCTGGTCACCCACGATCTCTCCGAGGCAGTAAGCCTGGCAGACCGCATTATCATCCTGAGCGCCCGGCCGGCAACAGTGTCTGATATCCTGCCTGTGTCATTTTCTCTGGAAAATGATACTCCCCTGGCCAGACGGAATGCTCCGGAGTTTAAAAACTATTTCAATAAGATATGGAAGGAGCTGAACATCCATGAATAAAATATCAACCGGGCAGGCATTGTTCCTGCGTTCTCTGAAACGGCGCCGCATCACCGTCCGCATCGCCCGCGCGGCGATTCTGATCCTGTTCCTGCTTCTTTGGGAAGTCAGCGCAGACACAGGACTTATTGATTCCTTCATCTTCAGCAGCCCGTCCAAGATCTGCATGTGTTTCCGGGAAATGGTAATGGACCGTTCCATCTTTCTTCATATATGGGTAACCCTCTATGAAACAATTGCCAGTTTTCTTCTTGTCACACTTGTCAGCATTCTCACCGCAATCCTGCTGTGGTGCAGCCGCAGGCTCTCGGAGATACTGGAGCCCTATATGGTGGTTCTGAACAGCCTGCCAAAATCCGCCCTTGCTCCGCTGCTCATCGTCTGGCTCGGCGCTACGCCGACCACGATTATTGTAGCCGGAATGTCCGTGGCTCTCTTCGGAAGCATCATGAACCTGTACACCAGCTTCACCACAGTGGATCAGGAAAAGATCAAGCTGATCTACACCCTCCACGGAAACCGCAGACACGCCCTGACAAAGGTCGTCCTGCCCGGTTCCATTCCTTCTATCATAAGCAATATGAAAGTAAACATCGGATTATGTCTTGTGGGCGTGGTGATCGGGGAATTCCTGGCAGCCAGGAACGGACTTGGGTATCTCATCATCTACTCCAGCCAGGTGTTCAAGATGGATTGGCTTATCATGTCGATCCTGCTGCTGTGCATCATGGCAATGGCGTTGTATGCGGTGATCGGAGCGGTGGAGAAAATATATGAAAAGCGGTTTTAAGTGTATCCGCGTCAAAATACCGGCTTCTCACTTCAGAAAGCCGGTATTTTGACTGCACGTTTATTCAAATGTCGCTTTTTCCCTGTTACCGTTCTTACTCCTCGATCTCCCCCAGCATCCTGAGTGGTTCTTTTCTCAGTACCTTTCCCATATATCCCCCGGAAACCGCCGCCGATGCCGCAAGCAGGATACCCCCGGTTATACAGGGCAGGACCGGCCCGGCCTGTTTTGCCTCTGACTCGGGTTCTGTATTCACGATCACATTATCGCTGTACGCCCGGTCAAACTCAACGGTATCTCCGACATGCTGCGCCGCCTTCCCTGATGCCAGCCAGCCGGCAGCGCTCCCGACAGCACATCCTGCGGCACTTAAAAGAATCATTCCGGTCAGGATGGAGACTGCGCACTGCCGCTTTGTCCGCCCCATAAGGCGCTCCACTGCAATCCGTTCCCGCTGCCCGGTGATGAACAGGCTTGAAAAGAAAAACAGGATCATGACCGCCATCACACATCCGCTTATAAGGAATACCACTGACATGAGTCTCCGGTTCTCCAGATTTTCCTGAAGCTGGGTATATCCCATATCATAAAAACGGATCTCCAGCTCATCGATTCCCAGGGCATCCCATTTCTCCTGGAACTCTTCGATGGTCCCGTTTGGGATCTGAAAGGATGTGGTCGCACCGCTCATCGGATACCAGCCCACGATGTTGTCCTTCCAGGAATCCTCCGGCACAGCATTCCATGGTATCACCACTTCATTTTCTCCGGCGCTGTAGGCGCCGGAGCCTTTATCCTCCGCCGTGTAGATCCCTACAATCTTATATTCCTGTTCATCGAACACTTCATAAAGTTCTCCCTTTGCATTCAGTATATTGTTCAGCTGACAGCCGCCTGCGCCCAGCATGGACGCCTCCCCTACCGAACGGGAATAATCTGCATAGTAAAGAGGAAGCGTCAGAGTATCCCCCGGTTCCTTTCCAAGGCGCATGGCAAGGTTCTCAGGAACAAGGCATACTTTTGCGCCTTCTTTATACTCTTTTTCCGTAATGTCCCGCCCTTCCGTGATCTGTGCTTCGTTGTCATAAAAGTGCATGAGAAGACAGGTTCCGTCCGTGGGCTGCACTGGGATCGTATGCATGGCGAGATCCTGATAATTCTCCATCTTGAGCCACCGTTTTCCCCGTTCCGTCTCAAAGAAACCGTCTGTCACCTCGTCATAATAGCGTTCCTCTTCATTCACCGGATCATAGACCTGTTCCTTTTCCATCGTATACTGGTGGGAATGGATCCCATAGGCGAGCCAGTATTCCTCCACCTCTTCCCCATCGCTGACCGCCGGACCATGGGCGAAGGTCGCCATATAAATCTGCATCACATACTCCTTCCCTGCCTTCAGTACATCCGGAGTCCGGCTCTGATGGTCACAAAGGTAAAACAGCTCTCCCTTCTCCATCGTCCCGTCGATCGTGCGGACGACGCGCATGAGCAGTGACGGATACATGGCTCCGGTCTCCACCGGAGTCGCGACCACAGTCCCCCAGTTCGGGCTTCCGATCCCGTCGTAAAGGTCCTCGATATATGCCCCGTAATACGGGCGCTGTTTCGGCTCCAGGATATAATCAACTCCGTCAAGATCCGCCAGCACATTGTCATCGATCCATTCTCCGAAATATCCTGTACTGTAGTATTCGTATGCCTGTTTCTCGGGATTCCAGCTCAAGCCCGTCTCTGTTCCTTCATATTTCTGCTCCACAGTACCAATTGTCGTAAACTTCTCGTCAAACCCCTGGAGCTCATCGCTCCCCATATACCAGAATGAGCCTCCCAGTGCCAGGAAAAAGGCACACACTGCGATGAGCAGGAAAAAGAGGATGCTTTTAAGCGGGCTTCTCCTCATCTGTTTTATACTGTAATAAAATGTCATCCCCACCACCTCACAGTCCGTGCTTGACGGTCAGCCTGCCGTCCTTCATGACCATCTGTACATCCGCGCGCTCTGCGATTGCCCGGTTGTGCGTCACCAGAATGACTGTAAAATCCCGATCATGGGCAAGAGACCTGAGAAGTTCCACCACATTCTCCTCGTTCTCTGTATCCAGATTCCCCGTAGGCTCATCGGCGAGCACGATCTTTCCTCCGGATGCCATCGCCCGGGCAATGGCTGTCCTCTGCTGTTCTCCCCCGCTCATCATCCGCGGATATTTTCCGAACTTTTCTTCGCTGATCCCGACAGCACTTAAATATCCCTTCGCCTGTTCCCCCGCCTCTTTCCGTGACATTCCCTGTATCTCCAAGGGATATCTCACATTCTCCAGCGCAGTGAGCAGGGGGAAAAGGTGAAATGCCTGATAAATGACCGCCACCTTGTTCCTGCGGTACGCATCCCGGTCGATAACGCTCAGGTCTTCCCCATCCACAAAGATTTTCCCTTTGTTCGGACAGTCCAGTCCTGCGAGCAGAGAAAGAAAGGTGCTTTTTCCGCTCCCCGACTCTCCGGTGACCGCGTACAGCGTCCCCGTCTCAAAAGTGCAGGAAACATCCTTCACCGCCTCCACGGTCTGATATTTGTTCTGATACGAATAACTCACTGATTCTACTCTGATCCGTTCCATATATCCCTCTCAATCTCTGTGCGCAAGCACAGCCGCAATACTGAATCTTCCGAATTTCCACATGGCGGCCGCAGCTCCCAGCATGTAAACCGCCATATATGTTCCCCACACCAGCAGCATGCCTCCAAAATCCACCGCTCCCGCTGCCGCCGCCAGAACTGCTCCGGCCAGGGCACCCACAAGAGCCGGCAGGATATGTTCTGCAAAGAACAGGCTTCCCCCGAAATATCTCCCCGTTCCCAGTGCCCTCATGACCGCATATTCTTCCCTCCGGTCCTGAAAGAGAAGGCTTGGGATGATATATCCCGCCGCTGCCACGATGAGGAAGATAAACGGAAGAAAGCTCTCCAGCAACACCCGACTCCTGTCCGCGCTCTCCATAGAACGGATAAATACCGAGTCTGTCAGTTTCACGCTGATGCCGACATAAGAATTTGGGGATCCGTAAATGATCTCTTTCATCCCGGCGTTTTCCAGCTCCTGCTTCACTTCATCCAGGCGCATCGGATCCGCTACTCTGAAAGACAGGGCAGAGGCAAAATACACTTTATCATTTCTTTCATAGATGCTTTTCACCACATCAAGGGGAAGCAGCACATCCGGGTTGCCACCGTCTCTCCCCTGGATCTCTTTATATGTCCCCGCAATATGAAATACTTCCGGCGTAAGTTCTTCCCGGGTCAGCGTCACGCCGGCAAGTCCCTGGGAATACCGCTCAAGATTGAACCGTAAGTCTTCTCCCACCGTAATGCCCGATTCCCGGACAAAAGACTCACTCACCAGACAGGCATCGCTGCTCTCCTGGAATTTTTCCCAGTCCATCCCACTCTCCCAGGCAATATCCTCTTTTGTCATCCCCTCGATGCATTTCATCCGGTTGACTCCGACGAGCGTCACATCGTCCTGGACACCTTCCTCTTCTTCCACACTCACACTGTTCTCCATCTTCCCCATAAGTTCCGCACTCTCTGCGATCTCACTGATCAGAGGCGACGCATACAGATCCTCCAGGACCTGGTGAGAGATAAAAAGCCCATGGTTCAGTTCTCCGCACATATTCCATATCTCGCCTGTTATCGTAAGCTCCTCCGGAAGTTCCGCGATCATGCGCCTTGTGCTTCCGATATTTCCAAGATAAAAAGCCAGCACCGTCACACTCAAAAGACTGAGCACCAGATTCAGGATGCTTTTTCGTCTGTGCCGGCGGATATTGACTGCCACGATATGGATGCCTTTCATGGCGCGCCTTCGCCGTTCCGGTATCTTCCCCCGGCTTTCTTCAGAATTTTTCCGTTCACAGATGATCTTTACAGACGGACCGCCCTCATTTTCCCTCTTTTTCTCCACCACCCGCACCGCCGTATAGGTATCTGTCCCCATGAGGAACTGGGGATATCTTCCTTTTTTGATCATGCGGAATCTCGCTCCCTGTTCTGACGCATATCGCCTCAGTTCCCGCTCAAACATGGCGGATGTGTTGACCGGTCCGTCTGCATAGAAGGAAAACATCCCCTCCCGCTCTTCCAGGACCACCTGTTTATAATCGTCCATAAAACGGGCAAATCCGCCTCCGGCTCCGGACATTTTTTCCATCTTGTCCAGATAGCCGTCCACATCTACTTTTCCTCCCTTTTCTTTCTGGAGACTGCCGCAGACTGAAATCGCGGCCTGAAGCTGGCGTTGCCGCTGCTCAAGTTCTTCACGCTGCCGCCCCGCTGCTTCCTGTATGGAAACAGTCCCGTTTATCACATCCTCGATTTCTTTGAGAGGCATATCCAACATCCGCAGCATTTTTATCAATTTCAGCCTGCGGACATCCTCCCCGGAGTAATCCCTGTATGCATTACCGTCCTCCCGCGCAGGTTCAAGCAGTCCCTGCCGCTCATAATACCTGATATTCTGCCGGGACATCCCGGTCAGTTCCTCTACCTGTTTTGTATTCAACCTCACACCTCCCCATAATATTCCACTCCATAATCCAAACTTCCGTTTCCTGCTTACGCCCATGTTAAAGTATATAACCGGTATACAGTCAAGCATTTCTCACAAAAATGTATGAAAATTCAGAAAATGGTGGACAAAAGTGCCAGGCACTTCCGTTCACCATTTTCTGAACCTTCTGACAATTTACCATATTATCAATATAATATCATTCCAGCCCAAATCCCCCGCTAAAGCTGATAATGAGGTCCCTTTACAAAAGACAATAAAAAGACAGCTCATCAGTTCCGTCCGGCTCCTGCCGTGCAGCTCGATTCCGCTCCGTGCCATCTTGCTCACGGTCCACGCCCTATGTAAAAAGAGAAAACAGCCCTCACTCGTGCCAGCACGGTGATTGCTGTTTTCTCTTTTTACGCACGCACGGCTTGAGCCTAGCCTGCAAATTTACTCCAGTATCCCTGGATGAACAGGAATATTACAATCAGCGGGATGATATATGTCGCGTAGAGTCTTACCCATTTGGGGAATTTGGGGCCTTCTCCTGTATTAGCCTCTTTCAGGAAATTATCCCATCCCCATCCGTACCGGGTAGTACAGAAAAGTACATAGAGCAGACTTCCCAGCGGTAACAGGTTATTGCTCACGATGAAATCCTCGAGGTCAAGGATTGCAGATCCTTCTCCAAAGGGCTGGAAGCTGCTCAGCACATTATAACCAAGTACACACGGCATGGAAAGTATCAGGATGGCCACAAGATTGATCGCCACTGCTTTCTTTCTTGAGCATCCGGTAAGATCCATTGCAAACGCGATAATATTCTCAAACACAGCAATGATCGTGGAAGCTGACGCAAAGAACATACACAGGAAAAAGATAGCTCCCCAGAGTCTTCCGCCTGCCATGGAGTTAAAGATGTTCGGCAGCGTAATGAAGATCAGGTTCGGTCCACTGTCCGGATTCACCCCGAAAGCAAAACTTGCCGGGAAGATGATCAGTCCGGAGATCAAAGCAACGCTGGTATCAAGCACGGTAATCGCTACCGCCTCGCCTGCAAGTCTTCTCTTCTTATCTATATAGCTTCCAAAAATAGCCATAGCCCCGATCCCAAGGCTCAGTGTAAAGAAGGACTGGTTCATTGCTGCGGATATCACTTCCAGAATCCCCGCCTCTTTCATCTTGCCAAAATCCGGAAGAAGATAGAATTTCAGTCCTTCTCCGGCTCCCGGAAGCAGGATAGAACGGATCGCAAGGACGATCAGAAGAATAAAAAGGAGTACCATCATGATCTTTGTGATCCCTTCGACGCCTTTCTGCAGCCCGAGATTTACGATCCCGAAACACAGAAGCACAACAACAGCCATACACACGGTCATAAGGACCGGCTGTCCCATCAGTTCTCCGAATTCTCCCTGGATCTGTGCCGCATCCATTCCCTCAAAGCTTCCTGCAGCCATCTTATACAGATAGATCAGAAGCCATCCGCCTATTGTTGTATAGAACATCATCAGAAGATAATTTCCTGCAATGCCGAACCATTTATACCAGTGCCATTTTGTTCCCAGCGGTTCCAGCCTTTCAAATGCCCTGGCAATACTGCATCCCGATCCTCGTCCGATCGAGAATTCCATCACCATGATCGGAAGTCCCAGCAACACAAGACAGCACAGATAGATGAGCACAAATGCCGCACCGCCGTACTGTCCCGTAATGTAAGGAAATCGCCATACGTTCCCCAAACCGATCGCGCACCCCGCTGAGATCAGTATGAATCCCAGACGGGAGCCAAAACTTTCTCTTTTCATTTGCTTAATCCTCTCTTCCTTTTTTAGCTGCAGCCTCTTCCGCGTCAGAAGCCGGCTCCTCCGCCGTCTCATAAAACGCCTTCATCGAGCTGACAACCATCTGAAACGTCAGTCGTGCCGCATATTCGGGACTTTTATCCGCACCGTCCTCCAGCCAGGTCTTGACAAACCCCAGACATCCATTCAGGCAGAACGAATAAAAATATTTCATCTCCTCCAGCTTCTCCGGAAACATCTCTGCCAGAGTATCTCTGCTGTATTCCTCGAGAAGTTCTTCAATCCGGCGGATAAACCCGATATCTCCATGAGGACCTACCAGAGCGCACCCGATCTCTCTGTTTTCCGCGAGCACCTGAAAAATATCCTGGATAAAGTACAGAGTCGTATTTTCTCTGATATCGATGGGATGTTTCTGTATCGCTCTCTCCATCTCATCCATCATCCCGTCCTCGATCTCTCTGAGGAGACTTGGAATATCAGAATAATGCAGATAAAAGGTCGATCTGTTGATGTCTACCTCGTCCACAAGTTCCCGTACTGTGATCTCCCCAATGCTTTTCTCTTTCATCAGGCGAGCCAGACCCATACGGAGCTGGTTCTTTGTCTTTCTGACCCTGCGATCCGTCTTTTTCTGCATCTCTCTTTTCCTCCCGAAACATAATATGATACAAGCGCCAAAAAGTTTTTTGACACTTTCTCATAATATTAACAGCACAAACTGCTGCCTGTCTCAAACAGCCTTTTTTACTATAATACTTTTTCTATAGAAATTCAACACTGCATCTATTAATAGATTTTTCTACCTTATTATGCCTTTTTATATCCTGTCGTATTTACGATTGCCGCAAGCTTTCCGAATTCATCTTTCACCTCGATCCGGTAGTAACTTGTGGTTCTTCCGTTTTTCACACAGACTGCCTCGGCGGTCAGCCTGTCTCCCTTTGCCGTTCCCAGATAAGCAATATCCGACGTCAGCGATACCGTACCGATTTCCTGCCAGTTAGCTGCCACCGCAAATGCAAAATCAGCCAGTGTAAAATAGACTCCGCCCATAACGGCTCCCATAGCGTTTCTGTGTCTTTCTTCCACCCTGAGAGTACATCTGGCGTAATGATCGTCCACTTCTTCTATGACCGCCCCATTTTCTGTCGCAAATCGGTCATTCTCAAAAAGTCTTACTGTTTCTTCTGAAGGTTTCATCCCCATTTCCTCACTTCCCGGATAAACTATATTTCATCTAAGTCAGTATACAAAAAGTTGTCTGTTTTTTCAATTATCACCCGGACAGTTTTCCAAAAACAGCGGGGAAATAAAATTCAAAAAATAGTTGAAATTTATTTTAAAAAGATATATAATAACAAAGGTTCGTTCGGAAAAGACGAGTCATATGCCGGAATAGCTCAGTCGGTAGAGCACTTCACTCGTAATGAAGGGGTCGTCAGTTCAAGTCTGATTTCCGGCTTTCTGATTGTTAGACGCTGAATCACTTGTAAAGCAAGGGATTCGGCGTTTTCTTCTGCCATTCAGTGAAGTAGTCAGCCTGCTGTATTTCCAATACAAATACTTTGCAATAATTTATCTTGAAAACCTGCAAACGATATGATAGTATATATTCGTTCGTCATCTGGTATGAAGGGCGAAACTCTGGAGAGTCTCTGAAAAAAGGAGCGCCGAAGGTGTAAGGACAGACATTTTCTGTCCGATCTCTCAGGCAAAAGGACAGGGCAATATGTTCGTTTTTAGAGACTGGGCCATATGGTACCGGTCTTTTTCTTTTTCTATGATAATTGTAGAGAGCGAAAAAGGGCGATGCTGAAAAGTTACAAAAGGGAAAATTGAGGAGGATTTTATTTATGGATGCTTTAACGCAGATTGTAACTCAGGCAAGCGACTTTTTATGGAATGTGATACTTATTATCATCCTGTGTGGTACCGGAATCTACTATACGATCCGGCTTAAGTTTATCCAGGTGCGGAAATTCAGGGAAGGCTGGCATCAGGTCTTCGGCAGTTTTTCTCTGAAAGGCGCAAAAGGGAAAGCCGGGGAAATGACTTCTTTTCAGTCCGTGGCTACCGCCATTGCAGCTCAGGTCGGAACCGGCAATCTCGCCGGCGCAGCGACCGCACTGATCGGCGGCGGACCGGGAGCAATCTTCTGGATGTGGCTGAGCGCTTTTTTCGGAATGTCCACGATTTATGCTGAGGCAACACTGGCACAGAAATATAAAACAAAAAAAGACGGCGTGGTTACCGGAGGACCGGTCTACTACATTCGGGCCGCTTTTACCGGGAAGTTCGGAAAAGTCCTGGCTGGAATCTTCGCAGTGCTCATCATCATTGCTCTTGGATTCACCGGAAATATGGTGCAGTCAAATTCCATCGGCAGCGCTTTCTATGAAGTTTTTCGCTCCAGAGGACTGGAAATCCCGCAGCTCGTTTTCGGCCTGATCCTTGCGGCGATCACTGCATTTATCTTTATCGGCGGGGTAAGCCGTCTTGCTTCTGTAGTTGAAAAACTGGTTCCTCTCATGGCCGGAATCTATATTGTGGGAAGCCTTATCCTGATCATCATGCATATCGGTGCTCTCCCCAATGCATTCCGCATGATCTTTGTGGGAGCATTCAATCCTGAAGCAGTACTCGGCGCCGGAGCCGGAATTGCCGTCAGAGAAGCGATCCGCTATGGTGTTGCAAGAGGACTTTTCTCCAACGAAGCAGGTATGGGTTCCACACCTCACGCGCATGCAAGAGCTAACGTGGAAAATCCGCATCAGCAGGGACTTGCTGCCATGATCAGCGTATTTATCGACACTTTTATCGTACTCAACCTTACTGTTTTCTCCATCCTTACTACAGGAGTACTGGACAGCGGAAAGACAGGAACAGCACTGACTCAGCTCGCATTCTCCACAAGCTTCGGAGGATTTGGCGACATCTTTGTGGCAATCTGTCTGTTCTTCTTCGCATTTTCTACGATCCTCGGGTGGCATTTCTTCGGCCAGGTAAATGTAGAATATCTTTTCGGAACAAAGGCGACAAAATTCTACTCCTTCTTTGTCATCGTCTTTGTAATAGTCGGCTCTACTCTTAAGGTTGACTTTGTTTGGTCACTGTCCGATTTCTTCAACGGACTGATGGTCATCCCCAATGCACTCGCACTCTGGGCTCTGAGCGGGATAGTGATCAGTATCGCAAAGAAATACGGTACAAAAAAATAAATTTATATCAAATATCAAAAGAGGGCATCCGGACGAAAACACGAAAAGTGTTTCATCCGGGTGCCCTCTTCTTTCTTCCTCTGGTGCATTCAGGAATGGTAGTATAATTCAATGGGATCAATAGGATCAAATGGGTGTTCCTCTTCCATCTTCTTATTCCTTCCCCGTCTCTTGATCAGTTCCCCGCTCTTATTATATACCCAGAAAGAGTAGACCAGCAGTTTATTTACTTTTCCGATCTTTTCTTTGGTCGTCTTCTCATACAGGGTTCCCCCTGCTTTCAGCGGAGTTTTCTTGTGTATCAGAGAGATAAGTTCTGTCTCACACGTCACAGGTTCCGGCAGGATTGTATATCCACGCCCCACACAGTCAGGCTTATGGGAGTCGCTGCCGCCTGTGGTTATCTTCCCATACTTCTTCGCCAGCTTTGCCGCCCCTTCATTTGACTCTATCGACTCACAGCTGTTAAATGCTTCCACAAAATCAAAACGTTTCACGATCTCCGGAGACAGATAATACCTTCTCGCGTTCGTAAAGCTCATATACTTCTCTCCGCATGGATGAGCCGGTCCAAGCACTCCTCCGTTGCGGTGCACCAGATCGATCAGAAGAGCAAGCGGCATTCCCCGCATCTCCAGGAGCCGTATCTTTACGCCTTCCGGCATGATGACAAGAATATGCCCCGCATCTCTCGTATCATACTCAATCCCTTTGAGTACCACGAAATCTGTATGCTTTTTTCCTTTAATATTATTTTTCCAATAACGGTATCCGTTATATGTGTCGTGATCAGTTATGACCATCCCCTGAAATCCGTGTTTTTTCAGTATCGTAATATATTCCTCCAGGCCGACCTTGCTGTCAATGGAGCCCTCTTTCACATGGCAATGCATATCGATCTTCATACGCTAGCCCCCTTTTCCAGTTCTCTCTTCTGATTTACAGGGAAAACTGCTTTTGTTATATTATAACCCTTTGGACAACCTCTGGCAACCGACGACATCGACTTTTCACTTTCTTTTCATATTGACAATTCTATCTTACAATCGTAATATTAAGAAAACATGCATTGGAGGTTTTTCTATGAGCACAAGAAAGCAATATCTGAAAAACAAGAAAAAACGCCGTCCTCCCAAGCGGCGCAGATGGCTGATCCCTCTGATCATTTTTCTGGTCCTGATCCTCTGCTCCGGCATCGGGTTCCTTGTGTGGCATTATCTCCGCAGCCGTCCAATTCCCGAGGATACTGTCAGAAACTATTTTTCTCTTCTGAATGACGGAGATTACGAAGGAATGTACGCTCTTCTTACTGAGAGTTCAAAGGATTCTGTAAGTGAAGAGGATTTTATTTCAAGAAATCAGAACATTTACGAAGGTATTGAAGCATCAAATATCAAAGTTTCATTTCCTTCAGAGGAATCTTCTTCCAAAGACACAGAAACAGTTACATATTCTACATCGATGGACACCTGCGCCGGTTCCGTCTCTTTTGACAACCAGGCAGTTCTGGAAAAAGACAGCGACGGAGCTTACCGGATCAGCTGGGACTCCACTCTGATCTTCCCGTCCCTTCAGGATGATTATAAAGTACGGGTCGAGACCGAGACAGCCGAACGCGGAAGTATCTATGACCGAAACGGAACTGCTCTTGCCACCCAGGGAACCGTTTCCGAAGTCGGCCTTGTCCCCGGAAAAATGAGCGAGAACAAGGAGGAAGACATCCAGAAAATTGCAGAACTCCTTGACATGAGTACAGATGACATAAACAGCTTTCTTGGCGCATCCTATGTTCAGGATGACACCTTTGTCCCCCTGAAACAGATTTCCAAAGATGATACGGACACTGAATCGAAACTCCTGGAAATCTCCGGAATCCTGATCAACGATGCTGCTGAACGCATCTATCCGCTTGGAGCGGCAGCAGGACATCTGACCGGATACGTTCAGTCCGTAACCGCAGAAGATCTGGAGAAAAAAGCAGGGGAGGGATATCACGCCGGCAGCGTTATCGGTAAATCCGGCCTGGAACTTGCCTATGAAGATACGCTGAGAGCGGTTGACGGCTCTTCTGTCAATATTGTTGACAGTGACGGTAATGTGGTCGAAACTCTTGCTTCTCAGGAAGCCAAAAACGGTGAGGATATCCATGTCACCATTGATGCCTCGCTGCAGCAAACCGCATATGATCAGTTTTCATCCGACAACGGTACGGCTGTGGCAATGAACCCGAAGACAGGAGAAGTTCTGTCCCTTGTCAGCGCTCCCGGATATGATCCAAACGAATTTATCATGGGAATGTCTGACCGCCGATGGGAGGAACTGAATAATTCAGAGAACAGGCCTCTCACCAATCGTTTCGCTGCATCCTGGGTTCCCGGTTCCACATTCAAAGCACTCACCGCAGTCATCGGAGTAGACAGCGGCAAGATCGACCCTCAGGAAAACTTTGGTTATGAAGGTCTGAGCTGGCAGGAGGATTCGAGCTGGGGAGACTATCATGTAACCACACTCACTGACTACGGCGATCAGGTTAATCTCGAAAATGCACTTGTTTACTCTGATAACATCTATTTTGCCAAAGCTGCTCTGAAGATCGGCGCAGACACTCTGATCGACCGGTTTAAAGCCATGGGCTTCGACGAAGAAATTCCGTTTGAACTGAGCCTCACCTCATCGACTTATGATGACGATGACAACATCGATTCCGACATTCAGCTTGCTGACACGGGGTATGGACAGGGACAGCTCCTCGTCAACCCTGTACACATGCTTTCCATGTATTCGCTCTTTGTAAATGATGGCAGCATGATCCAGCCCACGCTCCTCTGTCAGGACGGATATACCGGAAAAATGTGGAAGGAAAATGTCTTTTCCGCAGATGCTGTTGAAACAGTCAGAAACGATCTCATCCAGGTTATCGAAAATCCTTCCGGGACCGGAGCGTCGGCACGGATTAACGGAGTTACCCTGCTGGGCAAGACAGGCACAGCTGAAATAAAAGACAGCCAGTCTGACACCGACGGGATTGAACGCGGGTGGTTCATCTGCGAAACCGCCGATAGTACAGATACTCCGATTGCCGTCGTAGGTATGGTCGAAGACGTAAAAGGCAAAGGCGGAAGCAGCTACGTTACAGAAAAAGTCCGGAACATCACAGCGGATTATCTTGGTAAATAGTTTATCACTTTTCCTTATCTGCGATCGATCTCAGTCATTCCTGTCAGCATGGCATACAGACATACGAGCCAGGAGATGAGATAAACTGCGGAAGGGATATTGGTTTCCGTAAAACAGTAGAGTACTGCCAATGCAGCCAGGATAATACTTCCCACTGTCAGGACAGCCGCCTTGAGAACTGATTTTCTGATATACATAATAAAACACACCTTTCTCTGCTAAGATTTTTACTGTAGACAGCTTAGCAGAGAAGGTGTGTCATAAAACGGACTCGTTATCCATTATCTATTTTTCTTCTTTTTCTTCTGTCTCTTCATCATCCAGATAATCTATTTCTTCTTCGTCATCCAGATAGTCTGTCTCCTCATCGTCCAGGTACCCTTCCTCGTCGTCCAGATAGTCTGTTTCTTCCTCATCATCCAGGTAGTCTATCTCATCCTCGTCGTCATCCGGATAATCGGATTCTTCGTCCAGATCATCTATATCTTCTTCTGATTCATCATCTTCTTCCAGATCCAACTCATCATCCAGCTCATCAAATTCCTCTTCCGGATCTTCAGAATCATCGCCATCGCCGAACTGAATGATCTCCAGCTCCTCTTCTTCCGTCTCTGTCTCTTTGTCAAGTTCGTCCACCAGAGCCCGGGCTTTCTCAACCTCATTTGCCGTAGACTGATGTTCCCGTATCTCCGCTGCTTTCCTCAGATTCTGTTTTCTTCTCTTTCTTGACTCAATCAAAAGCTGAACGAGAAATCCGATGATTCCCAGAGCAACACAAATGATAATATGTATAAACTGCCCTTCAAAGGGAATCAGATAATAAGCCGCAGTGCCTCCCAATACCGCACCGCAGACCGCTGTAGACAGCATAGCCAGGAATTCAACAAACCTGACAGACAGAAGTGCCAGTACAAGTCCTGCAGCCAGACATATGATTCCCCACATCCAGTCTGTTGGACGTATGATATACATGCAGACTGAACTCACAGAAGTCCATACGGTCAGAAATACTCCAAAGCGATGTTTCCATGCTCCCAGAACGGCCAGGACAATTCCCAGAACAGCTCCCGGGATCCAGACATACATTTCATCTATCCCCAGATAATATGCCGCCATTATTCCCCCGTACAGGCCGAGCAGCAGTCCCAGCAGTCCCGACCAGAACCGGACGATCTTCAGGCCAAGAAGAGCAAACAGCACCCCGACCGCACACAAAACCGCCAGTACGACAGTTTCAGTCTGTGTGAGAACATGTCCCGCTTCATCCAAAACCGACATCGCATCATTGATATTAAATGTTTCTATCTGTTCTAAAATCCCATTCATATTCATATACTCCACCTTATCGCTTAAAATAATTTAGAATCATTTTATCAATTTTCCTTCTATATTACAAGTGTCCGTAATATACCTATAATTTATGATTCTCCATACCTTATGCGAATCAGTCTTCTCTCTGCGCAATCGGATAGGGAAAATTCCTTTCCCCTATCCGATCAACACGATCCCCGGGCAGCTCACGGCAAAGCCGGTCTACGCTCCGCTTCGGTCCGCGCTAAACGAACATCCACTGGACGTTCAGCGCCGCTGTCTGTTGCCAGGCAAATGCCTGCTCGTGCAAGCACGGCAGCCGCTTGCCTGGTTTATCGCGCAAAAAGAAGATGGATGCTAATCAATTCTTTCTGACTAACATCCATCTTCATCCTGATATTTCTATCATTCTTTTTACCTCTTTCTATCTTTTTTCTGATAGACTTAACTTATGTTCCCGGCGGTCCGTACCTCCTGTTCTTAGATTTCCTCTGGACTTTGGTCCTCGATAATCTTTCCTCTGATATAGATTTTGCTTCTCTCATAACTTTCTCGTCATTATGATATTTCTCTATATCTGATTACCCATTTCCAATCACGATATCCAGTGGATGAATAAAACTTCTTTGAATTTTCTTTTAAAGAAGAATATACTTTTTATCCTTTCGGATATATTTTATATTCTTTTTTAATCGATTATTCATTCAGTTTTATTTGTTGACTATATATTAACTCTTAACTTTAAATTTGTCAATATATTTTTAGAAATTTATTTTTATTTTTTGTAATTTTCTGTTAATTTATGTGTGAGCTTTATTTTTCTCCACATCTCCGCCTTATTCGTATGTTTTCCGCCACTTACACTGAATTTCCAGGGTTTATTAAGAGTTGACTTCTTTCCCGCCTGACATTAGAATATATAAGTAAATGTCTAAATTGTATATATAAAGGAGTCTTTTATATGGAACAGTTAAAAATTCCGGCAGGCTACTCCTCTCCCCTCACGATCCGCGAGACAGAGGTCGCCATCAAGGAAGTCAAGGATCACTTTGAGCGTGCACTGGCAAAGTCACTCCACCTGACCCGTGTTTCCGCTCCTCTGTTTGTCCGCCCTGAAACAGGAATGAACGACAACTTAAACGGAGTAGAACGTCCGGTATCATTCGGAATCAAAGAACAGGATGATGCAGTTGCTGAAATAGTGCATTCTCTTGCAAAATGGAAGCGTTATGCGTTGAAAAACTATGGATTTCATTCCGGGGAAGGCCTGTATACAGATATGAGTGCGATCCGCAGGGATGAGGACACAGACAATATCCATTCTCTGTATGTGGATCAGTGGGACTGGGAGAAGATCATCTCCAAAGAAGAACGTAATATGGAAACACTTCAGTATACTGTACGAAAAGTTTACAGCGCTCTGAAGGATACAGAAGACTACATATCAAGAAGATATAATTATATCGAGCCGCTGCTTCCGGACGATATTTACTTTGTTACTTCACAGGAACTGGAAGACATGTATCCGGAATGCACCCCGAAAGAGCGGGAAAACCGCATCGCGAAAGACAAAGGCGCAGTCTTTATCTCTCAGATCGGAAAGGAACTTGCATCCGGGGAGAAACACGACGGGCGTGCTCCGGATTATGATGACTGGGAGTTAAACGGAGATATCATAGTATATTATCCTGTCCTCGATATGGGATTGGAACTTTCTTCTATGGGTATCCGTGTAGACGAGGATTCTTTGCGCAGACAACTGAAGTCAGCCGGTTGTGAGGAGCGTGCGGAACTTCCGTTCCAGAAATCGCTTCTAAACGGCGAACTTCCGTATACGGTAGGCGGCGGGATCGGACAGTCCCGCATCTGTATGTACTATCTCAGAAAAGCACACATCGGAGAAGTTCAGTCATCGCTGTGGCCGGAAGATATCGTGACCCGCGCTGCAGAAGCAGGAATCCATCTTCTTTAAAATGATTTTATTTTTTAGGGGCGGGTCCTAAGGCCTTTCACCCACTTATGAGCAAGCTCATGTGGGCTTAGACCTTTTTTGACCCTGGCATCAATTAAATTGAACTACAGGAAAAGCGGTGAGCATAGGGATGTGATCCCTATACTCACCGCTTTTATGATGTCTCCTTATTTACAGTAATAGTTTACTGACTCAAGAAATATATTGTTTTCTTTTACCCAGGGGTTATTTACAACCCTTTTTGAAATCTTCAGTTCCAGATCCAGTTTTCCAGCCTTCAGATGCATTTCATTTTCCGCCAGAAATCCTTTATTCACATTGAATTCCTGTATTTCATCCCAGGTAAGTTCCAGAGGTTCTCCGCCCTCCCAGTCCCCTGTCACAGGGAAGATAGCAATCCTGTCTTCAGCAAAATACAGAAAAAACGATTCTGCACGCTCAAATACAGTTGCATTTATAATACCGGCAGGCAGGATCCACTTAATTTTTGCCTTGGTATGTCCCGGGACAATATTGTGATTATAAGGAACGTCGTATTTCCGGATCAGATCCTGAAGTTTCTCATATGTAAGCATTTCTCTCCTCCGTAAACCATCCATTGGTACACATATCTTTTTCTTTTTATATTATAACACGCGTTCATCAATGTACAAGAGTTCTTCTAGAGGAGCAGCACCGCCGCCCCGCAGGAGGGAATGGTAAGTTCCTGTTTTTCCCGCAGTTCTTTTTCCATTTCTTCACAGATATCCATATTTGTCAGAAGAACCTTTGCGTCAGCGCGGTCAAGCTTCAGTGTTCTGTCTTCCTCTCCATAATTCGCCGCCACTAAAAGTTCTTTCCCGTCTGTTTCCGATACACGGCGGAAAGCAAATATTTTTTCTTCATCTGTATACTCAGGGATAAAACTTCCATATGTAAACGTTTCTTTATATTCCGGGTCTTTTCTCAGAGCAACCAGTTTTCTGTAATAGGACAGAACAGAATCTGCTCTGTGTTCCTGCTCTTCCACATTGATCTCCGTATAATTCGGATTAAGTGCCAGCCAGGGTGTCTCATCTGAAAAACCGGCATTTTTCTCTGCTGACCACTGCATGGGAGTTCTTGCATTGTCCCGGCTGTTCTCATAGCAGCACTCCAGTGCCTTTTCTTTTGTACAGCCTGCTCTCAACGCTTCGTTATACTGATCAAGTGTACTGATATCATCATATTCAGAAATGTCATTTCTTCGGCAGTTTGTCATTCCGATCTCCTGCCCCTGATAGATAAAAGGTATCCCCCGAAGAAGGATCGACGTTGTGGCAAGCATCTTCTTTCCGGCTTCATTCTGAGCATATTTCGGAAGAAAACGGCTGGCTCCCCTCGGCTCATCATGGTTTTCAATAATGTTCGCCTTAAATCCGATATCCTCCACTTCTTTCTGAGAGGCGAAAATAGTATCTCTCCATTCTTCAAAGCCGACCTCTCTGCTGTCATACCATCCATGCTCGCTGAAGCTGAGTTCATGGGCGCTGAAATCAAACATCGTCGAAAAATGTCCGTCTTCACCGATAAACTCTCTGAGTTCATCATCTTTCATATTGAAGACTTCCGCCACGGTAAAGGCATCATATTTCTCAAATGTAGCATGTTTCATGTCTTCCAGGAGTTCCCCTACTCCCTGAACTTCCTCCACCATTTTGACACAGGTCGCAAGACCGTCCGGTCCGTCAGGCTCAAATGACGGAAAATTCAGATCTTTCTTTATATTGATGATCGCATCGATCCGGAATCCCGCAAGTCCTTTGTCCAGCCACCAGTTGATCATTTTATAGATTTCCTGGCGGAGTTTCGGATTCTCCCAGTTCAGATCCGGCTGTTCCTTGGCAAACATATGAAGATAGTACTTATCTGTTCCGGGGACCGGCTCCCAGGCACTGCCTCCGAAATAGGAACGATAGTTGCTGGGTGCCTTCCCGTCTTTTCCCTTTATAAAATAGAAATAGTCCGCATATTCGCCCTCCGGGTCAGCAAGAGCCTTTTGAAACCATTCATGCTGATCCGAGCAGTGGTTTACCACGAGATCCATCACGATATACATGTCTCTCTTTTTTGCCTCTTCAAGGAGTTCATCGAATTCCTCCATCGTCCCGAACTCTTCTGCGATCTTGTAATAATCCGAGATGTCATACCCCTGATCCACAAAAGGGGATTTATAGATCGGGGAAAGCCAGACAATATCAATCCCAAGTTCTTTCAGATAATCCAGCTTAGAAATAATCCCTCTTAAGTCTCCGATCCCGTCTCCATTTGTATCCAGAAAACTTTTGGGATATATCTGATAAGCAACTTTATCATGCCACCATTTTCTTTTCATTATCCTGTCACTCCTTTTCTCTGTTGTCTTTTTTGTATGATGCTGTTATTATAAAATTGGTTTATACGGAAATCTTGTACTATAGTTTCATTTTTATTGCATAAAACTGCTCAATTATTTCCGAATTATTTTCAATCAAAGGATAAAAAGGAGGGATTTATAAAAATGTCCGGACAGAAATTTCCTTCTCTGGATCAGAAGGAACAGACACATCACGGGGGATATTTCTTCCCGCTCAAACGCTATCTCACCACTCTTTCTGATCTGTACCCCTCTGTGGCAGTGCACTGGCACGAGGAAGCAGAACTTACCATGGTAACAAAGGGGAGATGTACTTATCAGATTCAGTTTGAAACCTATGAAGCCCGGGAAGGGGATATCCTCTTCGTTCCTCCCGCTTCTCTCCACTCCATCTCCATTTTCTCCGGCGAGATTTTTGAATCAGAGACTTATGTTTTTCACATGAATTTTTTAGGGGCCGGAACCACAGACATCTGCACAGTCCGGTATTTCACGCCGCTTCTGAAACAGGAACTCCATCTCCCGGAGCTGATCGGGAAAGATCATCCTGTTTACGACGGGCTTTTCCAGGTATTCAGAGAAATGGACCCGACATACGAGAATATGGCGCCGGGGTACGAACTGGTCATGAAGTCACTGCTTCTTAGAGCACTTGCTCTTCTTCTGCCCTATGGCACAGAAGAAGCATCTGTCCCCCATCTTCAGGAGGAGCACTGGTTCAAGCTGAGGATGGTAGTAGAATATATCGGCGAACACTACGCAGAGGACCTGACAATCCCACAGCTCGCAAAACTGTGCTATTTCAGTGAATATCATTTTATGCGTTTTTTCAAGAAATATATGGGAATGTCCTGTCTGGAATATATAAAGACACTGAGACTGGAAAAAGCTGCCGGACTTCTGGGACAGGGAGATACCTCTGTTCTGGATGCGTCGCTCTCATCCGGTTTTTCAAATCTTTCCTATTTCTACAGAGAATTTAAGAAAAAATATGGCATGACTCCGAAACAGTTTATCGAAGCCATGCCAAAAGGCGGTTTAGAACCTCA
>DWVT01000170.1 GCA_019120075.1 Candidatus Mediterraneibacter excrementigallinarum | reverse complement strand
TGAAACAGGCATATAAAGACCTTACGGATTATCAGGACGGAGCGTTCAGTCTATTTACTCCGATACCAGCCGAAAGAGAAAACATGCAGGCTCCCCCGGAGCCTGTTCCGGCACAGAGCCGGGAGGAGGTTCTGGCCGGACGTCTCAATGCGTTTTACCAGTCGTATGACTGGTATGAATATCAGGATACGATTGAGGCGGGAGAGACACAGGAAGATGTTCTGCGACAGTTGCAGGAACAGTTGGCCGATCCCCAGTCCGTGCAGGAAATTTACAGCTATCTGATCAGTGTACGGGAAGGGATGGACACGGAGGATGAAAACTATTCCGAAGTGTCTGAACTGATCGCCGGGATTGCAGACTTACCTGCTATGAATCCGCCTTATGACCTGCAGGTGGATACGATTGTCACAATAGGCACAAAGGAATATTCCATTGACTTTATCTCCGATGAGATGGTGGTTCTGCGTGACCAGATGTATCCGCTCTTCACAGAGGAAATGCCAAGAGAGGTGTTTGACCGCCGGGTACGGGAAAATCCGGCGAATGATCATCTGAAGGTATACAGGAAACCATCAGAGGAACCAGCCGAAAAAGACAAGGAGGAACCGGCTCCCACACAGGAAATGGCGCAGGAGCAGGAGGACGGATTTACCGGGATAAAACCGGAGGACAATCCTTTTGAGAAGGAACCGGAAGAAGTTCTGGAGGATCTGGCTCCGGCATGGGCACAGAAGAAACCTGCCGGGAGGGTAAGAGGGTTTGATCTGCACCCGGAAATTCCCCAGGAGAGCCGCAGCCAGTATCGGATCACGGATGAGCATTTGGGGGAGGGCACCGCTAAAGAGAAGTTCCGTGCGAATCTCATGGCGATCCAGCTATTGAAGAAGTGTGAGGAAGAAAACCGCTTTGCTACGCCAAAGGAACAGGAGATCCTTTCCGGATATGTTGGCTGGGGCGGCTTATCTGACGCTTTTGACGAGACGAAATCTTCCTGGTCAACGGAATATCTGGAATTAAAGACGGTCCTGACAGAGGAAGAGTATGCTGCGGCGAGACAGTCCACGCTGACCGCCTTTTATACGCCGCCGGTGGTCATCAGCGCCATGTATCAGGCGTTGGAGAACATGGGATTGAAATCCGGGAACATTCTGGAGCCAAGCTGCGGAACGGGAAATTTTATCGGACGGAAACCGGAGAGTTTGTCTGACTGCAAGGTTTACGGTGTGGAGATCGACAGTATTTCCGCCCGGATCGCACAGCAGCTTTACCAGAAGTCCACCATCGCTGCTCAGGGCTTTGAGGACGCAGATCTGCCGGACAGCTTTTTTGATGTAGTCATAGGAAATGTGCCGTTTGGAAGTTATAAGGTGTTGGACAGGAAATACGATAAGTACAACTTTCTGATCCACGACTATTTTATCGCAAAATCCATTGACAAGACGAGGCCGAAAGGTGTGCTTGCACTGATTACGTCCAACGGGATCAGCGGCGGGACAATGGATAAGCGGGATGACCGGGTGCGGAGATATATCGCCCAGCGGTGCGACCTGTTAGGTGCGATCCGCCTGCCAAATAATGCTTTCCTTGCCAATGCCGGTACAGAGATCAATACGGATATTCTCTTTTTCCAGAAGCGGGAGACGCCGAGAGACTTAAATGTGGATCTGCCGGACTGGGTGGAAGTGGAGAAGATCTATGAAAATGACCATGTGAATGAACAGGGCGAGAGCCGACACCGGGTGGTCAGTATCAATCCCTATTTTCAGCAGCACCCGGAAATGGTACTGGGCGAGCAGGAGATCGTGTCCGGCCCGTATGGGCCACAGCTTGTATGCAAGCCTTATCCAGACAGGGATTTCAAGGAACTTCTGGAACAGGCAGTGGAGAACCTTGAGGCGGAGATCACGGATTATGAGGCGGAAGAGTTGGTGGAGGAAGAGGACCATTCCATCCCGGCTGATCCGTCTGTGGCAAACTTTTCCTATACGGTTTATGACGGGAAGATCTATTACCGGGAAAACAGCCGCATGAAACCGGTGGAACTATCCGTGACAGCGCAGAACCGTGTGAAAGGCATGATTGCTATCCGGGACTGTACCAGGGAGCTGATCGCTTACCAGACCGAAGGGTATCCCGATGAAGAGATTGAAAGACAGCAGAAAAAGCTGAACCATTTGTATGATCTGTTTCAGAGAAAGTATGGACTGCTGAATTCCAGGGCAAACAGTATGGCGTTTTCTGATGACAGCAGTTACCCTCTTCTCTGTTCCCTTGAGATTGTGGCAGAGGACGGAACGCTGGAACGGAAGGCGGATATGTTCACGAAACGGACCATCA
Organism: Candidatus Mediterraneibacter excrementigallinarum; assembly: GCA_019120075.1. Lineage (GTDB taxonomy): Bacteria > Bacillota > Clostridia > Lachnospirales > Lachnospiraceae > Mediterraneibacter > Mediterraneibacter excrementigallinarum. Next base: position 423 of record DWVT01000170.1, on the reverse strand, counting down.
AGCCTCACGAGACGGTAACGAAAGTGGATACCGCAAGTGAGGCTTTATCTCTGTCCCTTTCTGAGAAAGCTTGCGTGGACATGGAGTATCTGTGTTCCCTGACCGGGAAAAGCGCCGGCGAGGTGGAAGAAGAACTAAAAGGCGTGATCTTCCGTCTGCCGGAGTCTGAGGGCATGGAGCAGCCCCGGTTTGTATCTGAGGACGAGTATCTTTCCGGCAACGTGCGAAAGAAACTGCGGGAGGCAAAGCAAGCAGCGGAAATCTCGGAAACATACCGGAGCAATGTGGAGGCACTGGAAAAAGTACAGCCCAAGGATCTGACCGCTTCTGAGATCAGTGTACGATTGGGAGCCACATGGATACCGGAATCGGATATCGCCGACTTTATGTTTGAACTGTTGCAGACGCCAAACTATTCCCAGT
>DWVT01000010.1 GCA_019120075.1 Candidatus Mediterraneibacter excrementigallinarum | reverse complement strand
TTTTCGTCTATATCTTTTGGAAAAATCAGTATTTGTCGTATAGATCTCTATATGTCTATATCATCTTCTTTTCAAGATTCCGGGCAGGTCCGGACCATTGCCCGCCGCCATTGCAAAAAGAAAAGGACCGGAGAAATCATTGAATTCATCCGGTCCTCCTTTTGGAGTGTATATATCAATACATAGGGATTGTATATTGATACCATTTTGATTATCAGAAAATAACTGTTTTTATTTTCATTCCTTATAAACTGTGTCTGTATATGCAACCGTCAGATATTGACCTGCCTGAATGTCATCTGAAGTAAGGTTGTTCATTTTTTTCAAAACACCTACATATTCGGCTGTTGATTCGTATTCAGATGTCATTGTATCTTCAGCGATATCCCAAAGCGTATCACCGGGCTGGATCTGAATACTCTTATAATACTTATATACGATTGTATCCTCTGTATTTTCGTGGGCCGAAGCGATGAAAGTGCCAAGTCCCATGCAGAAAATGAATAAAATCAATGCCCCGATCAAAACAGAATAAAAGTTACATGCTCTCCTTTTCATCTTCATACCCCCTGAGTCTGAATATCATCCTGATTGCCTTAGAATATTGCATTTCAGTATGTAATATTACTATTATTATTTTATCGAACTTTTGTTCGTGTCTGTATTATATTACACGAACATCTGTTTGTCAATAATATTCGCCAAAAAATCGAACATATTTTCGCAACAAATGTTTGCCTTTTAAAAGGATCTGTGCTAGTATAAATATATTAGTACAGGAATTGTCTGTTGCCATATTCCTGTGAGCGAAACAGATCAGGAGGAAATTTCATGACACAGGGAAAGATCAGCAAAAAGCAGAAAGAGATACTGGAATATATAAAATCACAGATACTGGAGCGCGGATATCCGCCGGCTGTAAGAGAAATCTGCGAGGCAGTCAACCTGAAATCCACTTCTTCCGTGCACTCTCACCTTGAGACACTTGAAAAAAACGGTTATATACATCGAGATCCGACAAAGCCACGTGCTATTGAAATTCTTGATGATTCTTTTAATCTGACCAGGCGTGAGATGGTCAATGTTCCAATAGTCGGACGGGTTGCTGCCGGTGAGCCGATACTTGCCCAGGAAAACATTGAAAATTATTTTCCGATCCCGACAGAGTTCATGCCGAACAATCAGACATTTCTTCTTAAAGTAAAAGGTGAAAGCATGATCAACGCAGGTATTCTCGACGGTGATATGGTTCTGGTTGAGCAGACTCCTTCCGCATCAAACGGGGATATGGTCGTAGCTTTGATCGAAGACGGCGCTACCGTAAAGACGTTTTATAAAGAAGAAGGAATCTTTCGTCTTCAGCCCGAAAACGATACAATGGATCCTATTATCGTCAAGGAACTTACAATCCTTGGAAAAGTGATCGGAGTTTTCCGTTTCTTTAACTGATGCTGATTCTTTGGCTCATCTCCATTGCAAAAAGAGGATCTGCAGAGATTTTTCTCCTCTGCAGATCCTCTTCTATTACAATATTTTATTTTCCGTTACAGTTCATCTATCGAGACATCACGTCCATCCTTCCAGATTCTCTCCAGATCATAGAACAGACGGTTTTCCCTGTCAAATACATGAACGATGATATCGCCGAAATCAAGAAGCACCCAGCTTCCTGATGATCTTCCTTCTCTCTGCTTAAGAGGAAATCCTGCCTTATGCAGTTCCTCCTCCACATTATCTACAAGAGCATTCACCTGACTGTCACTGTTTCCGGTGGCAATAATAAAGTAATCAGCCAGCACCGAAACTCCGGTGATATCGATGATCTTAATGTCTTCACCCTTTTTATCATTCAGGGCATTGTAGGCGATCCTCGCCATTTCTTTAGACTGATTCATATCACTTCTCCTTTTTATAGAAATTATACGTCCTGACCGTCATCGGGTCAACAGCTTTTCCTCCATCTCTGAGATATCTTGTTGTCGACTCTGCCGACCTGCATACAGCCTGATCTATCTCCTCGAAAGCGAGACGTCTTACTTCTGACAGGCCGGGGATCTCAGCCCGGTTAGGCTCGATATAATCCGCGATATACACGATCTTTTCCAGCATCGTCATATCCGGGCATCCGGTCGTATGATATGTGATCGCATCCAGTATTTCTCTGTCTTTTATCCCATATTCATGTTCAGCAAGATAAGCTCCCAGTTTCGCATGGATCAACGCCGGCATTTCAAGTTCTGATTCCGTCAGTTCAATCCCCTTTTTTCTGCAGAGCTTTATCTGCTCTTTTGCAGGACAGAATTTTCCGCAGTCATGAAGCAGACCGGCTGTAAGAGCTTTCTGTATATCCTCTCCATAGCGCATGGCAAGTGAAGCGGCCGTATACATTACTCCGATGGTATGCTCAAAACGGTCCTTTTTCAGTTTCTTTGAAAGATCTTTTTTAATCTCAAGCAATTGTTCTGTCATCTTAAACTCACTGTCCTCTGTATAAATTGTGTTCCGTGATATACTCTCCCACCGCATCCGGGACCATGTAACGGACACTTTTACTGTCAGCTGCTCTCATGCGTATCGTAGTTGAAGAAATCTCAACAAGGGGTGCCTGCAGCAGTTTGATGTCCGCCCCATAGCTGTCACACAGATACCGGATCTGACGCTTCATCTCATCAGCGTCTTTGTCGTCACGCATGGCGGCCAGAATTGTGCAGGTCGGAAAAATTTCACGAAAGTACATCCATTTCTCAATTGAGAACAGAGAGTCTGCTCCCAGTATGAAAAAAAACTTGTCATCCGGATATAACCTGTTAAACTTCTGCATGGTCTCATAGGTATAGGAATGGCGGTCTGTCACCGCTTCACTCAGATTCAGACGGAAATATGGAACACCTTCTATTGCCCTTTTTACCATTTCTACACGATGAGATAATGCGTCGTTCTGTTCATCCGCGCCAGCTGACGTGTCTTTATGTGGTGGATTGCCATTCGGGAGAAACCAGATCTCGTCCAGGCCGAAGTCCTCGTATGCAAACTCCCCCAGGAGGAGATGCCCGATGTGGATCGGATCAAAAGTCCCTCCCATGATTCCAATTTTCATAATAAGATTCTCCGCATTGAAATTTTAAGCCTGTTCCAAGGAAGATCAGGGAAGCACGATCTTCTTCTTTTCATCTTTTCCTTCTTTGTACAGTACAATCTTTTTTCCGATCACCTGCACGATCTCAGAACGGGTTCTCTCCGCAATGATCTCTGCAAGTTCCCTCGGATCATCCGCACAGTTCTGCAGAACACTGATCTTGATCAGTTCCCGTGCAGCAAGTGCTTCTGAGATTGCCTGAGTCAGACCAGGACTCATACTGGATTTCCCGATCTGGAAGATCGGCTCAATATTCATGGCAAGACTCTTCAGATAAGCTCTCTGTTTTGTCGTCATATTATCTTCTCCTGTTTCATTATATATTTAATTTAATTCATTAACTGGTAAATGTTATTCCCTATTTATAATAATCAAACTGCAGTCCGTACATCTTCACAGTATCCCCTTCCTGGATTCCGGACGCCTCCAGTTCATCAAGTATACCGGTATCCTTCAGGAATTTCTGGAAGAAAGCAAACCCCTTCTCTGAATCCAGGTTGGTGTATCCAAGCATTTTTTCGATCTTCGGACCCTCTACAACATATACATCTCCGTCTTTCTCTACTGTATATGGCAGATCCTCATAGATGAGTTCATCCTCAGGGAAGAACTCCTGTTCAAATACGACCGGTGAATCATCCATCTTCTCAAGCTCCGAACTCACATAATAGAGAAGTTCAGATATTCCCTGCCCTGACACGCCGGAAATCGGGAAGACCCGGATACCTTTCGGTTCAAATTCATCTTTGAGACGCCTGATCTGCTCATCTCCGTCTCCATAGATCAGATCTGTCTTATTTGCAGCGATCACCTGTGGCCTCTCCGCTATCTCCGGATTATAATTTTTGAGTTCCGCATTGATCTTATAGATGTCGTCAACCGGATCCCGTCCTTCACTGCCGGCTGCATCTACCACATGGATCATCATCTTAGTGCGCTCAATATGCCTGAGGAACTCATGGCCGAGTCCTACACCCTCTGAAGCGCCTTCAATCAGTCCCGGTATATCAGCCATGACAAATCCTTTCGCTCCTTCCAGGTCTACAACCCCCAGGTTCGGGTTCAAAGTGGTAAAATGATAATTTGCAATCTTTGGATCCGCGTTTGTCACTCTGGAAAGAAGCGTAGATTTACCTACATTCGGAAATCCGATCAGTCCAACGTCAGCGATCACTTTCAGCTCAAGACTCACCTCAAGTTCTCTTGCAGGCTGCCCCGGCTGAGCATATTTGGGCACCTGCATGGTGGCTGTTGCAAAGTGCTGATTCCCAAGACCGCCTTTACCGCCCTTCAGCACAACCTGCCTTTTATTATCTCCGGACATATCTGCAATCACTTTTCCGCTTGATGCCTCTTTGATGACGGTTCCCTCGGGAACATAAAGTACTAAGTCTTTTCCGTCTTTTCCGTGGCATCTGCGCTTTCCGCCCTGCTCACCGTCTCCGGCCGCATATTTTCTTCTGTGGCGGTAATCCGCAAGGGTATTCAATCCTTTGTCTACCTCAAAGATCAGGTCGCCGCCTTTTCCGCCATCTCCACCATCAGGACCGCCGTTCGGTACATAAAGCTCTCTGCGGAAACTACAGTGTCCGTCGCCGCCTTTTCCTGATCTGATATATATTTTTGCTCTGTCTGCAAACATAAATACTCCTTTTTATAGCTGACTGTTCGCGGTACACTGCCCCTGCAAATGGCACTGCATGCCGGGCTTACCGCACAAAAGCCTCAGACCGAAAAGTCTGAGGCTTGATGATTAATAGTATACGAGTGAAAAGATCCGACTCTGCTTTTCGCCTTATATGTTACTCCGCTGCCGGGTAGATAGAAACCTGTTTCTTATCTCTTCCTTTTCTTTCATATCTTACAACACCGTCTACAAGTGCAAACAGAGTGTCGTCTCCGCCGCGTCCTACGTTCAGACCCGGATGGATCTTTGTGCCGCGCTGTCTGTAAAGGATGTTTCCAGCCTTAACAAACTGTCCGTCCGCTCTTTTTGCCCCAAGTCTCTTCGCTTCGGAATCACGTCCGTTCTTTGTAGAACCAACTCCCTTTTTGTGAGCAAAAAACTGAAGATTCATTTTCATCATGGTTCTTACACCTCCTTGAAAATTATGTCGATATATTCTTCGTGTTCACTGCTGTCTTCTATTTCTTCCAGACCAAGAATCATGGAATCCAGCAGAAGTCCGGCATCGTGGGAGGATGACTGCGCAAAGCGAAATGTGATATTACCTGATTCTTCATCCGAAACACAACTTGTCTCATCCTTCGTGAATCTTTCGATCGAATTGATCGCAGTGATCACAAGCGCTGAGACTGCTGCGCATACAATATCACTTCCCGCTTCAGCATATCCGGCATGGCCGGATACATCAAAGCCCACATAATCATGCCTTCTGGTCTTATAAACGGTTACCTTTATCATCGTAACACAGGATTAGGCGTTGATCTTGTCGATCTTCACTGCAGTATACTGCTGTCTGTGTCCGTTTTTCTTATGGTATCCAGTTTTTCTCTTATACTTGTAGACAACGACTTTCTTTGCTTTGCCGTTTTCTACTACAGAAGCTGTGACTGTTGCGCCCTCGACTGTCGGATTTCCGACTACGAGCTTGTCATTGCTCACTGCAAGCACCTGGTCGAACGTATAAGTCTCTCCAGCTTCAACACCAAGTTTCTCCACTTTAATGATATCGCCTTCAGCTACTTTGTACTGTTTACCACCTGTTGCTATAATCGCGTACATATGGCACCTCCTATTATCATTACTCGCCAATTACGGTGTCTGTAAATCAGAACTTAAAACCTCATTGTGCGGCATACTATTGTAGTATAGCATACGACTTTTTGATAAGTCAATAGGGTTCATTACTTTTTTTCAGTTTCTCATAACAATATTCGATAATACTCTTCCTTGTAATGATCCCGATAAACTTCTTCTGATCATCAACTACGGGGACAAAGTTCTGGTTCATCGCCTTTCGTATCAGATCTTCCATATCTGAATCTGCAGATACGGCTTCATAGTCAGCCTTTCTCGGAAAATCCTGTATAAAAATATTCTCCGCTTCCTTCAGATTAAGATTCGTATATTTCTTGATCCCCCAGAGCAGATCACCTTCCGTGATCGTGCCTGTGTATTCCCCCTTTTTATTCAGCATGGGGATTGACGCATATTTGTGATACTCCATTGTCTCCAGAACCTGTCGGAGCGTACTGTAATCATATATAAAAGCGACTTCGCTTTTCGGTTTCAGGAAGAACAGAATGTTCATTTGAGCATCTTCCGCCTTTCTCTCGTCTCTTTTTGTATTATGTCGACTCGATCCACAGACATTGTCTGCATCTCACGGCCTGATATCAGAGCCGGCTTTTACAGCTGTGTCAGGACAAAAATCTCATACAGAGCCCGGATCGCATTCTTGAAGTCCTCATGGCGTACGCCGACAATAATATTCAGCTCACTGGAGCCCTGATCGATCATTTTGACATTGATATGAGCATGGGCAAGAGCAGAGAAAATACGTCCTGCGGTACCTCTCGTAGATTTCATTCCTCTCCCAACTACTGCAATAAGCGCAAGATCCGACTCCAGTTCGATATGATCCGGATGTACAGCCTTGTTGATATCGGAAAGGATCTTCTGCTCCTTCTCCTCAAATGTATCCTTGCGTACAAAAATCGTCATTGTATCAATGCCTGACGGCATATGCTCGATGGAAACCCCGTTATCCTCAAAGACCTGAAGAACTTTACGGCAGAATCCAACCTCGGAATTCATCATCGCTTTCTCGACTGTAATGGCTGCAAATCCATCCGTACCGGCAATTCCCGTGATCGTATATTTTGATTTTCTGCAGGTGCTCTCTACGATCAGCGTTCCTTTGTCCTGAGGAGCATTCGTATTTCTGATATTTATCGGAATGCCTGCTTTTCTCACAGGAAAGATCGCATCCTCGTGGAGAACACTGGCCCCCATGTAAGAAAGCTCACGGAGTTCTTTATACGTGATGATCTCGATAGATTTAGAATTCCTTACGATCCTGGGGTCCGCGATAAGGAATCCGGAAACGTCAGTCCAGTTTTCATAAAGATCCGCATGGACAGCAAGAGCCACAAGTGACCCGCTGATGTCGGAACCTCCTCTGGAAAACGTAACGACAGTCCCGTCCTCTTTTGCCCCGTAAAATCCGGGGATTACAGCTCTCTCAAGATCTGAAAGCCTGTCGGAGAGAAGTTCATTTGTAACTTCATCGTTAAAGCTTCCATCCTCATTAAAGCGTACGACTTCCGCAGCATCTACAAAAGGAATGTCAAGATATGCTGCCATAACTTTTCCGTTCAGGAACTCTCCACGGGATGCGGCATAATCCATTCCTGCCCCTTTGCGGAAATTCTCCTCGATAATTTTGAAATCATCCTTCAGTGAAAAGTCCAGGCCCAGACCATCTATGATCTCCTGATATCTCTCCTGGATTTTTTTGAGTTTATCCGAAAAATCTTTTCCAGCAACTGCAGTCTCATAGCAGTCATAGAGCATATCCGTCACTTTAATGTCTTTTGAGAATCTCTTTCCCGGAGCCGAGGGAACCACATATCTTCTCGCTTTATCCTCGCGGATGATCTCTCCGACCTTCTTGAACTGTTCAGCGCTGGCAAGCGAACTCCCGCCGAACTTGACTACTTTTTTCATTTTTCTCTTCCTCCAAACCTGTTGTACTCAATGATCGGTTTCATTATTATATGTACATATTCTCTACATCGGAATTCTCTCTTCCGACACTCTCGGTTCACTATTATAACGCCTTTGTACAGTCTCGTAAAGAGGTTTTCGTACCTTCTTTCTGGTCAGTTCGACCAGATTCAGAGGCGTGATGTCAACGAGTGTTGTCTGGATCGGATCGCGGGACAGATAATACCGGAATGTCCTTAAAAGTTCCGCGGTATTTTCCTTATCTTCAAGATTGATAAAGTCTACGATGATAATCCCTGAAAGGTTCCGGAGCCTGATCTGATGCGCCGCCTCTTTTGCCGCTTCCAGATTGATCTTCATGATGCCCGTTTCATTTTTCTCTTTTCCAATACTCTTCCCGGAATTCACATCGATCACTGTGAGCGCTTCTGTTGGCTGAATAACAAGGTATCCCCCGTTCCTGAGCCAGACTTTATCGCGAAGCGCTTTCTCGAGAATAGTTTCCGTACTGTATCTCTTGCCCAGAGGAAATTCCGGATCGTCGCAGAGGCGAAGAAGCCCTTTCTTCTCCGGAAATTCTGAAGAGAAATAGGATTGTATTTTTGTATACAGTTCCTTGTCTCCAATCACGATCTCTTCCAGTCCTTCTGTGTAGACATTTTTCAGATCAGTAATATAGGACGGCGGCGCGGATTTCAGGCAGGTAAAGCAGGTTCTGGTCGGAGCTGACGCGGCCAGCTTCTCATATTCACTGCTCAGTTTCTGTATCTCCCCCTCCACGGCTTCCGCGGGTGCGTCTTTGGCGTTGGTCCGCACGATGATCCCAAATCGTTCGTTCTCGTATTTCTGAAGTTTTTCCCGATAATCGTCCCTTATTTTTTTCGGGATTTTTGACGAAACCCCGATCCGTGTATTTCCATGTGTCACCACTGCATATCTTCCTGTCAGACTGATATTGCTTGTCACTGTAGGCGCTTTGGTCTTCACTGCCTCTTTGCTGATCTGTACCACCAGTTCGTCACCGATGCAAAGTGCTTTTTTGCCGGCTTTTGTTGTAAAGAGAGCATTCCGTGCGTCCTTCATATCATAATAGCAGTTCACGCCGCTCTCAATTTCAATGAAAGCGGCGCCGATATTGGGGACGATATTCTTTACTTTTCCAATATAAATATCTCCGATCTGATGCCTTCCGGCTCCTTTTCGTTCCGGATCAGAACAGTGGATTTCAACCACTGTATCATCTTCCAGAAGGAAGGTTCTGACCTGACCATCAGTTTTCTCGATCAGAATCTTGCGCTTCATCTTTTTCCTCCCCTTCCATATTCCATCCAAGGGACTCCAGCGTGACCAGTGTCTTCCCGTCTTCCCCGAAGGCATACATCTCAAGACGGCAGTAACCGAACCGCACCTCATCCGGAATATCAAGAAAACGACAGAAAGTCTCCATTACGAGATCCGGCTTCAGATTCTGTGAGCTGCCTGCGGCTACCTGAAGAAATATCTCATTTTCCCTGATTTTCCATCGAAAGATCAGGGGACGGATATCGACTTCTTTTTCGCTCCGCTTCGTCTGCTTTATGACTTTGATCTCAGTCTGAGCCATAAAATCCCGGAACCTTTCTTTCCAGTCTCCCGGAAGAGCTTCACACCCGCTGACAAGATAATCCGCTCCGGCAAGGATCGTCATCCCTGTCATCTTCTTTTCCTCGCGGATCTGACGAAAACTCAGAACTTCTATTCCTTCCACGCATGCCTCGTTCATCCGTCTCACCGCTTCTTCGCTGTTAATCGGACGGGTAAGCTCAATGTCAAAGTATTCTCCCTCGCTTGCCAGTCCGATTCCAAGCGGACTGGCGAAAGACATGATCATATGAGGGCTGAACCCTCCGGTGAAAGCGATCGGGATATCTGCCCTGCGCATTACTTTCTGAAAAAACCGCATGACATCAAGGTGCCCTATGAAACGGAGCGCACCGTACTTCCTGAATTTAATTCTTGCCTTCATAGCAGACACCTCCTCCAAAACCTGCCGCTCCGCAGCCGGAACACTGCATCCGGCAGTTTGGCGTCACAACGCCCTGCATCGCTCTCTCCCACTCTTTGTATAAGAAACTCCTCTTTACGCCAACGTCGATAAAATCCCAGGGGAACAGTTCATCCGGCTTTCGTTCCCGAAGATTATAGAAGGCAATATCCGTTTCAGTCTCCGTAAACGCCTGCATCCAGAGGTCATTGTTGAAACTTTCTGTCCAGGAATCAAACAGGCATCCTAGCTCATATGCCCGCTCTATCACCTTTCCAATGCGCCGGTCTCCTCTCGCCATAACGCCTTCAAGGACAGTTACTTCCGCATCATGCCAGTTGTATCTCAGGCTCTTGCGGTTCAGCTGTTCCTGGAACTCATGCTTTACAATGGAGGCTCTCCTTACATACTCTTCTGCAGTACACATTGATGCCCACTGGAACGGAGTAAAAGGTTTCGGAACAAAGAAAGAGGAACTTGCCGTGATCTGGCATTTTCCGTGCCTCTGCTCCTTGGGAATCTCATAATACTTCCTCGCTACTCTGTCGGAGAGGCGGGCAATCTCTTTCATATCTTCTTCTTTCTCTGTAGGAAGACCCAGCATAAAGTAAAGCTTGACTTTTGTCCATCCTCCCTCAAATGCCTGACCTGCTCCCTCCAGGATATCTTCCTCGGTGAGCCCTTTATTGATCACATCGCGCATCCTCTGTGATCCTGCTTCCGGGGCAAAGGTCAGACTGCTCTTGCGGATATCCTGCACTTTGTTCATAACATCCAGAGAAAAAGCATCGATCCTCAGTGAAGGCAGAGAAATATTGATTCCTTTTTCCTTAAACTCATCAATCAGGAACAGCACCAGTTCTTTCAGCTCCGAATAATCACTGGAACTCAGAGAGCTCAGAGAAATCTCCTCGTGCCCCGTATTTTCCAGCATGGTACGGGCATATTCTTTCAGTCTCTCCACGCTTCGTTCTCTGGTGGGACGGTAGATCATCCCGGCCTGGCAGAACCTGCATCCACGGATACAGCCTCTTTGTATCTCCAGAACGACCCTGTCCTGTGTCGCCTTGATAAAGGGGACGACGGGCTTCATCGGATATGGCGCATCCGTCACATCCATGACAACCTGCTTTCTGACCCTTTCAGAAGCTTTCTCATTTTTGGGGCTGAAAGATTCCAGGGTGCCGTCCTCATTGTATTCTGCCTCATAGAACTGGGGCACATAGATACCTTCGATCCCGGCTGCAGCTTCCAGGAACTCCCGTCTTGATTTCCCGGCGGCTTTGTATTCCTTATATATATCCAGAAGTTCATTGTAGACCGTCTCGCCTTCACCAATATAGAAAAGATCAAAGAACTCCGCCAGCGGTTCCGGATTATATGTGCACGGTCCTCCGCCGATCACAATGGGATCCTTTTCCGCCCTCTCTTCCGCATGCAGAGGTATCCCGCTCAGATCCAGTATCTGAAGGATATTCGTGTAACACATCTCGAACTGGATCGTGATCCCAAGAAAATCAAACTCTCTGACCGGATCCTGCGATTCCAGCGCAAAGAGAGGGATCTTCTTTTCCCTCATCACTTTGTCGAGGTCTGTCCAGGGCGAATACACCCGTTCACACCATACGTCTTCCCTCTGATTAAACATGTCATAGAGAATCTGTATTCCGAGGTGCGACATTCCGATCTCGTAGACGTCCGGAAAACACATGGCAAAACGGATGTCCACCTTTGACGGATCTTTCATTACTGCATTTACCTCGCCGCCAATGTAGCGGGCAGGTTTTTCTATGTTGAGCAGTATTTCATCATCTAACGCTAATTTTCTCATTTCTGTTCCTTCCATTTCTCATCGTCGGAACATATTATATATGGATTACCGTGGAAATTCAACCGATTTCACTCCGCATTTTTCTTGAAAACTCCATTCAAAAATAGTATAATTGTATACATATATTCAGATAAAAGGGAACGGGCCCGCTTAAAACGGGATACGTTCCCTTTTATTTTTTTAATGCTGATAATATAAATTTACAGGAGGTTTTCATATGGCATTTAGTCTTTTGATGTGTTCTGCGGTCATTGTACTGTGTATCCTGACAAACAGGTTTCTGAAGCGGTTCGGAATACCGGCTGTCCTTATTTTTATCGGTCTTGGAATGCTTTTCGGAAGTGAAGGACTTGTGAAGATCCCTTTTGATGATTTTGGGATGGCGGAAACAATCTGTAGTACTGCGCTGATCTTCATTATGTTTTACGGCGGCTTCGGTACATCATTCAAAGAGGCTGAACCCATCCTGCCCAAAGCAGTACTGCTGGCAACAGCAGGAGTTGTCATCACAGCCGGGATCACTGGTCTGTTCTGTTATTATGTTATCGGCATGAGTCTTCAGGAAGGACTTCTGGTGGGCGCTGTATTAAGTTCTACGGACGCGGCCTCCGTCTTTTCCATTCTTCGGTCAAAGAAGCTTAATCTGAAGGATGGCACGGCTTCTCTTCTGGAAGTCGAAAGCGGAAGCAACGATCCTTTTGCATACATGCTGACAATCATTATCCTGAACTGGATGGCAGGCAATAATGAAAACATTGCGCTTCTTATTATGGAAGAGATCGGCCTTGGTGTACTTTTTGGAGCCGGGCTTGGAATCCTTGCCGTAAAAATTTTAAAGAACGTAGACCTTGAAGCAGGAGGAATTGAAACGATCCTGATGATCGCCTTCGTTCTGTTTGCCTATGCTGCCCCGGTGATCATAGGCGGAAACGGATATCTGAGCGTCTATCTGTTCGGATTTATCGTCGGAAACGCCACCTTCAAAACAAAAATTTCACTGGTACACTTTTTCGACAGTATTGACCGTCTGGCTCAGATGCTGATCTTTTTCCTGCTTGGACTTCTGGTGTTCCCTTCCATGCTTCTTCCGATACTCGGGACAGCTGTTCTCATATTTCTTGGTCTTACTTTTATTGCAAGACCGGCGGCAGTGTTTCTCCTTATGACGCCTTTCCGCTCTTCCTGGCAACAGCAGACACTCACTGCTTTTGCCGGTCTGAGAGGTGCCGCTTCCGCCGTTTTCGCGATCATAGCTGTGGTAAGTCCGGCTTATTCCGGGTATGATGTATATAACATTGTTTTCTGTGTAGCTGTTATTTCCGTAGCTTTTCAGGGGCTCCTTCTTCCATTCGCTGCTGAAAAGCTGAATATGGTCGATGACAGTCAGAACGTCATGAAAACATTCAGTGACTATCAGGACGATCAGGAAATGCAGTTGATCCAGATCCGGCTTACTCCCGGGCACAGATATATCGGACACCATATACGGGATCTTCATCTGGGAGACGTCCTTGCAGTCCTGATCGAACGCGGGGATGAGACGATCGTTCCCCGAGGGGACGTACTGCTGAAAGAAGGCGATGTGCTCGTACTCAGCGGGGAAACCTATCAGGGTGATAATGATACTGTGCTGGATGAACTGAAGATCGACTCAGGAGATACCAGGATCGGGACCCGCGTTAAAGATCTGAAAGGGCTCGGAGATTCCCTGATCGTACTGATCCGCAGGGAAAACGGAAACACTGTCATCCCCAGAGGCGACACTGTAATCCGGGAAGGCGATGTCCTGGTCATGAGCAATGGAGCCTGATTTTATTCAGCATCATGCTCAGCCTGGGTATGCCCGCAAGAACCGGAGAAAACCCGTGGACAATATTAAATGAAGCAGAAAGGATCAAGAATTTGCTGATATGACTTGATTATTTATACAAAATCGAGTATATTTAATAAATATGAATTTTATATACATATTTATTCAATTTATGAGGAGGATCTTATTCATGAAAAAGAGAATATTTGCAGTACTTCTTGCAGCCTGTACCGTAATGTCACTGGCAGCATGCGGCGGAAGCAGTGATAACAAGTCAGATTCTGACAGTGCTTCAGCGACAAGTGATACATCCGGAGACGGTTCCGTTCAGACAGTTACGGACGGAAAGCTGACCGTGGCGACCAGCCCGGACTTCGCCCCCTATGAGTTCTATGCGATTGATGAGGACGGAAATCCTTCCCTCGCAGGCTTTGATATGGCTCTGGCGCAGTATATCGCAGATTACATGGATCTTGAGCTGGAAGTCATCACAGTTGATTTTGACGGTGTACTCAGCGAACTCCAGACAAAGTCCGTTGATCTGGGTATGGCAGGACTTTCCCCGGATCCGAAGCGTGAATCCATTATGGACTTTTCCGACATCTATTACGAAGGCGGCCAGTCTCTCGTGACTACAAAGGAAAATGCAGACAAGTATAACTCTCTTGACGCAGTAAACAGTTCAGCTGTGACAGTCGGAGCTCAGACAGGATCCATTCAGCTGGATCTTGCAAACACAAACAGCCCGGATGCTGATATCATCTCTCTTCCGAAAGTAACTGACATCATCTCAGAGCTTCTTTCCGGCAAGATGGATGCAGCATATATCGAGACTGTCGTAGCTGAAAGCTATCAGAAAAACTATCCGGATCTTGAGATCGTGGCAGACGTTCCGTACGACGTAGCCGGATCTGCCATCGGTGTTGTAAAAGATAACCCGGAGCTTCTCGCAGCTGTCAACGAAGCGATCGCAGCGGCAATCGATGACGGAAGCATGGATACTTTCGTAACAGAAGCGAATGAGCAGGCATCCGGGCAGACATATGAAGGACTTCTTGACGAGAGCGGAAACGTTCAGCAGTAACAAAAGGACCGGGCTCCCCCGCGGAGCCCGTTTTTGTGAGTGAAAGGAGAAACAATGCAGTTTATCAATCTGGAAAACTTCCCTCAGATCGCTCCCTACGCGGAACTGTTCTGGCAGGGAACTCTTGTGACAGTCCTGCTGGCACTGTTCACTGTTATCATCGGCTTCTGCCTTGCGCTGATCCTTGCCCTGATGAGGATGTCAAACATCCATCCTTTCCGTTTTCTCGGACTGGACGCTGAAGGACATGAACGTGAAAAAGGCTTTTTACATCTGCTGAGCCGTTTCAATCCTCTGGATTTCATTGCCACGGCATATGTGGAGATCATCCGTTCCACACCGGCTCTGGTTCAGATTTTTATCATTTATTTTGGTGTGTTCAGCCTGATCGACCTTCCGAGTTTCCAGCTCTTCGGCTTCATCCGTTTTGAGCGTTTCTTCCCGGGTGTTGTTGCTCTGGGAATGAACTCAGGCGCATACCTGTGCGAGATCATCCGTTCCGGTATCCAGTCCATTGATTCCGGACAGACGGAAGCAGCACGTTCTCTGGGGCTTTCCCAGAAACAGAACCTCCGGTATGTTGTCCTTCCGCAGGCGATCAAGAATATCCTTCCCGCCATCGCCAATGAGTTTGTGGTGATCATCAAAGAGTCCGCAGTCACATATACGATCGGTGTACAGGACATCATGTCCGCGGTCAATGCCGTGAAAGGAGCAACTTTCATCATCGTTGAACCTCTGCTGGTGGCAACAGCGATTTATTTCTGTCTCTGCTTCCCCACCTCCAAGGTCATCGCATATATAGAAAGGAGAATGAGCCGTGGCGACAAGAGATAGCATGATCCAGGTTACTGATCTGAAGAAACATTATAAAGGCGGATCCATCAAAGCCCTGGACGGAGTGACGGTTGACATCAATAAAGGAGATGTAGTCGCTGTCATCGGGCCTTCCGGATCCGGGAAGTCCACCTTTCTGAGAAGCCTGAACCTTCTGGAGGAACCCACCGGGGGCTCCATCATTTTCAACGGGATAGACATTACCAGAAAGAAATATAAAGATGAGAACGGAAAGACAGTGAAACTGGATATTGACAAACTCCGCCAGAAAATGGGGATGGTCTTCCAGCATTTCAATCTCTTTCCTCATATGACGATTCTTGAAAATATGACTCTCGCTCCAATGAAGGTGAAAGGGATGTCAAAAGCCGAAGCGGAAAAACACGCTCTTGAACTTCTTGACCGCGTAGGGCTGAAAGACCGTGCAGACGCTTATCCTATCCAGCTCTCAGGAGGTCAGAAACAGCGTGTGGCTATCGTACGGGCCCTTGCAATGGAACCGGAAGTCATGCTCTTTGACGAACCCACTTCCGCTCTCGACCCGGAGATGGTCGGGGAGGTTCTGGACGTTATGAAGGAGCTTGCTAAGGAAGGAATGACCATGGTCGTGGTAACTCACGAGATGGGTTTTGCCCGTGAAGTAGGAAACCGTCTTCTTTTCATGGCGGATGGAAAACTTCTGGAACAGGGGGATCCGAAAGAACTTTTTGATCATCCGAAGAATCCCCGTCTTCAGGATTTCCTTTCCAAAGTCCTGTGATATACTCTGGTCCGCATTTGCTCTGCTTTTGCGGCCTGTGCCGAGATCCCGCATAGAGAATCTTCTCTTCCGGGATCTCATTTTTTGCAATGGCGACGAGCCAAGCCGGTATCATAGAGGTCAAATTCTATTTGACCTCAACAACATGTTATTAGGAGGATCAAATCATGACACAAGAAAAACA
>DWVT01000169.1 GCA_019120075.1 Candidatus Mediterraneibacter excrementigallinarum | reverse complement strand
ATGCGGAATGGTGTAATTGGCAGCACAGCAGACTCTGACTCTGTTAGTAGGGGTTCAAGTCCCTTTTCCGTAGCTGGGAATTTGCGAAGAGCAGGTTCCCTATTTTATCGGAGTGTGGCTCAGCTTGGTAGAGCGCTACGTTCGGGACGTAGAGGTCGCAGGTTCAAATCCTGTCACTCCGATTTTTTTATTGGGATACCGCAACGCCTTGAGTTATGGGCTTTGCGGTTTTTCTTTTTCTTTTCGATTCTGCTGCATTTGTATGAAGATCATCTTCTTTTTGAGGTCGTTCTAACGATTGTGGCGTGAATAGGAAAACTTCTTGTCGGGATCTGGTTGTTTTGATAAAATAAATTAGGCGCTATCAGAAAAACGGTAGGCGGTTAGTCCTTCGACAGAGGGACTGAACCCTCTGATTACATAGAAATCTCCATAAGGAGAAATCTGGGAAAGGAGGGTAAGCTTATGAGTGATTTTGAAATGCTTTCCCTTGTACTAATGATACTGAGTATCGTGGTAACGATTCTGATTGCATATATAAATCATACGAAAAAGTAACCGCCCCCTGTCCAAAGGAATGCGGTTACTTTTCGTAACTCAAATATGAATTTGGACTAACCGCTTATCGGTAGTGCCTTTTTCTATGTTCATTCTAGCAAAAGAATATCCGCTTGTCAAATTGCAGTTGCATTTACTGAAAGATTCGATATATAGGGATCTGATGCGAAAAATATGAAGAGAACAACAGGAAGGGATGACCATTATGAAATCATTGTTTATCAAGAAAATCCAGATTGACTGGGACAGGATTTCGGCAGACAGTTATTTGAGAAATATCCAGGCTTTACAGCATATAAATGAGATCGTCCTGGAAAAGCCGGTGACTTTTTTTGCAGGTGAGAACGGAACAGGAAAATCCACACTTCTGGAGGCGGTAGCCGTGGCATATGGTTTCAATCCGGAAGGCGGAAGCATCAACTACAATTTCTCAACATACGATTCTCATTCAGAACTCTGCGATGCGCTGACCTTATCCCGGGGCGTCGCTAAAAGGAGATGGGGATATTTCCTGCGGGCCGAAAGTTTCTATAATGTTGCGACAAAAGAAATGGAATATACAGATATCAATCATCCGTCTATGAAACTTCATCAGCAGTCCCACGGTGAAAGCTTTCTTACTATCATTCAAAAAAGGCTTTCTGATGCCGGACTGTACATTCTGGATGAGCCGGAAGCGGCACTGTCTCCGCAGAGGCAGTTGTCTTTGCTGATCCAGATGAAAGAGGCTGTGACAGCAGGAGCGCAGTTTATCATTGTAAGTCATTCACCGATCCTGCTCGGTTACCCGGAAGCTGATATATTTTCTTTTGATAATGGAAGATTAGAGAAGATCAGTTACGAGGAAACAGACAGTTACCAGGTGACCGAAATGTTCATAAATAACAGAGAGTGTCTTTTGAAACGGTTGTTTGATACATCAAATTGACTGTTCTGAAAGTTTGTATCTGCCCCTGCCGGCCGTGATGAGATGATTTTTGTGTACGGTATCACTTTAACCTCACCTGTAATCCCGTAATCCTGAACTGAAGCGTGGATATCGAACAGCGGCGCCATATCCGCGCCTGTCTCACTCTAGCTGTCGTCCATACCTGTATTGGCATTATTTGCATTTGCCGCCAGTGCCATGGAGAATCCTTTCGCTTTTTCTGACACAAGATTCATTGATACCGGGATATGGCAAACCGGATATGATATATGTATAATTATAATCATAATCCGGGGGTACCTTACCCGGAGAACAGCGGATTTACAGGCTGCGCCAAAATACAAATGCAGATCAGGAGGGAACAGAATGAACAGAAGAGCAAAAATGGTCCTGGACAGAGAACTTCGCATTGCACGCATTGACGAGAGAATTTACGGGTCTTTTATCGAACATCTGGGGAGAGCAGTATACGGAGGAATTTATCAGCCGGGGCATCCGGAAGCGGATGAAGAAGGCTTCAGGCAGGACGTAGTACGCCTTGTAAAGGAACTTAACGTGCCGGTTATCCGGTATCCCGGCGGAAATTTTGTCTCGAATTTTTACTGGGAGGATTCGGTGGGTCCTGTAGAAGAACGGCCGCACAGACTGGAACTGGCATGGAGAAGTATGGAAAGAAATGAAATCGGAATCAATGAGTTTTCCCGGTGGATAAAACAGGTGGATTCTCAGGTCATGATGGCGGTGAATCTTGGAACAAGAGGAATTGCGGATGCCTGCAATCTCCTTGAATACTGCAACTATCCGTCCGGAACCAAATACAGTGATATGCGTATCCGCCATGGTGTAAAGGATCCCCACAATATTAAGGTATGGTGTCTGGGAAATGAAATGGATGGACCGTGGCAGATCGGCCATAAGACCATGGAGGAGTACGGCAGACTGGCAGCGGAAACGGCAAAGGCAATGCGCCTGATCGACCCGTCCATCGAACTGGTTTCCTGCGGAAGTTCCAACCGGGACATGCCCACATTCCCGGAATGGGAGGCAGCTACGCTTTCTCATACTTACGAATATGTGGATTACATTTCAATGCACCAATACTATGGGAACAGAGATAACGACAGCAGCGATTTTCTTGCACAGTCTGACGATATGGATGACTTCATCCGGACTGTCATTGCGGCCTGCGATTATGTGAAAGCGAAAAAACGAAGTAAGAAAACCATGAACATAAGTTTTGACGAGTGGAATGTATGGTTTCATTCCAATGAGGCGGATAATGACATTACGGAAAATCATCCGTGGCAGGTGGCGCCGCCCATGCTGGAAGATATTTACAATTTTGAGGATGCCCTTCTTGTAGGACTGATGCTGATCACTCTGATACGGCATGCGGACCGGGTGAAGATTGCATGTCTGGCCCAACTTGTCAACGTGATCGCCCCGATCATGACGGATGCAGCGGGAGGCGTATGGAAACAGACGATCTTCTATCCGTTTATGCATGCTTCCCTATATGGAAGAGGTACGGCTCTTCTGCCGGTGATCTCAGGAACGAAGCATATGACTGCCGGGCACGGAGAGATTACGGACATAGAAACCGTTGCCGTGTACAATGAAGAAAAGGATGAGCTCACCATTTTTGCCGTTAACCGCAACCTGAAAGAGGATGTGGAACTGACCACGGACGTAAGAAGTTTTGAGGGTTATCATGTGCTGGAACATATTGTTATGGAAAATGAAGATTTAAAGGCGGCAAACAGCCTCGCAGAAGAAAAAGTATATCCGGTAAATGGGGATAACAGAAGCAGAATGGAGGATGGTTTTATTATCAGCCTTCTGAAAAAGGCTTCCTGGAATGTGATCCGCCTGGGAAAATATCCGGCGGTACGTGAAAAATAAAGGGCAGTTTTATATTTTCAGATATAAGGCGGAAGGAAAATTGAGGGTTCCCTTCCGCCTTATTATGCCCTTCATGTTCAGCCGGATCAGGATCCGGAGGTGACAGATTTCCGACCCTTTTCACGCAGATTGGCGAATGAAGTGATTACAAAGGCGAGTGTGGCAGCCACCAGCATGCAGATCAGGAACTGGACGCCGTGCCCCTCATTTGCCATTGCCGGAGCCAGTACAGACGGGACATAAGCTGTACCGCGCACATCAAAAAGCCCCACCAGGGCGCCGGAGACACCGGCGCTTAACAGTGCTCCTGCGAAAACGATACGGCTTGAGAACATGAACGGGTAGGAAGCCTCCACAAAGGTTCCAAAGCATACGTTCACAAGGAATCCGGGGAGAGCGGCAGCTGCCTGGCCTTTGTCTTTGGGGAAGATCACGTTTGCCAGGGTGATGCCTGCGGATACCATGACAAGTCCCGTCATATCGATCGCCCCCAGAAAACTGAATCCTGCTTCTTCCATTTCCAGAAGTACGATCGGAAGGATTGCCGCGTGATACACACCTCCGATGATCGCGGGCCAGATCAGCACACCTGCCAGAGCGCCGGCAAGCAGCGGGTTAATGCCGATGGCCGCATTTATGGCGTCGCAGATCAGGTTTCCGAGCCACAGAGTGACCGGAGATATGAGATACATGCCGATGAGTCCGGCTGCAAGTCCGCCCAGTCCGCCTGCGGCGATATTCACAGTTGTTCCCGGGATATTGTGCCGGAAACAGAAGATGCTGATATAGTAGGAGAAGATACCGGCAGCGATACCTACAACAAGTCCGCCGATGATCCCGCCGTCTACAGACAGCACGCCGGCAACGATACCCGCCACTACGCCTACTTCATCCAGGCCGGACACCTGCTTTGCTGCTATAGCGCAGATCACCACCGGAATGGCCGCTACCAGCGTATCGAAGACATCTGACAGAGAAGAAAAGACAGAAATCTGACTGATAGCAAGGCAGAGAGCCATAGCGATAAAGGCCGGAAGGCTTGTCATCATGATCCCGCGGAAATTGATCCGCTTCCAGATGTTTGTCTGCAAAGCTTCCGCCGCGTGAGCTCCCGTATTTCCGATGACCGGCTGATACCGGATGTTCCACTCTTTCGCAAAGGCAGTGGTGAATGCCACGGCTCTGGTCCGGTTTGTTGTACCGGTGGTGCCGGAAGCAGAGAGGACTTTTCCGCCCATACTCTGGACTTTCGCAACGGAACTTCCGCCTGTGCCGGCCAGTGGAAGCCCGGTATCGATGGCTGCCTGAAATGACTGATGGTTGATCTTATCCGGCTCCGCGCTGACGAACATGACGCCGTCGATTTCTCCAGCGCGGATCATTTCTGCAATCTGCTCATCAATTGAAACAGCTGCCTTGTTTATCTGGGAAAGCGTACCTTCCTTTTCAAGATACAGCTCTCCATTTTTCCATGTATATAACTTTGCGGAACTGTCAGGACCGGCCGTGTCCAGACTGGAAGAAGCCAGTATGTACTGTACGGCTGATATTTCCATATCGGCAGCGCCTGTCTGGAGGAGGATTTCTTTCATCATTCCGTGGATATCGTTTCCACCCTGTTTAAAGAGATTCCCTCCGCTGCTGCCTATAAATGCAATCTTTTTCATTAGCACTTGTCTCCTTTAAAACTTTATTGTGGTAAATTGATAACATGTAAAAGTGTATCATATTGAACCAGAGGAGACAAGTATCAATGATCACTATTCCCATTCCCTGGTTCAAATTTATTGAGAAAAAATATCAAAAAGCGGTCGGTTTTGAGAATTATTATTGACAACTGACATGGAGCTGTGATATATCTGTTCTGTTATTTGGTTAGTTTTGGCTAACTTTTCCTGCACGATAAGACCGGCAAGCGGACAGCTTTGTCGCTAGATGACCGTGATGTCGTGAAAGAAGCGGATTATATCAGAACGAGAAAGGAATGGATTTATGAAAGACTGGAAAAAGAATCCTTTTAGGATCGTATGGCTTTTTGTTGGTTTTCTGTGCATGGGGATCGGCGCTGTGGGGGTTGTGCTGCCGGTACTGCCCACGACGCCCTTCCTCCTGCTGGCATCCTTCTGCCTTGCAAAGGGATCGGACCGGTTCCACAGGTGGTTCACGGGAACGAAGCTGTATCAGAAGCACCTGGAAAGCTTTGTGAAGGATCGCTCCATGACGCTGAAGACAAAGTTCAGTCTTCTGATCCCGGCATCCTGCATGCTGCTTCTGGCGTTTCTTGCCATGTCCAATATCTACGGCAGAGTATTCATTGTCTTTCTGATCATTTTCAAGTATGTGTATTTCTTTACCAGGATAAGGACAGTTCCTGAGAGGCAGAAAAGCCTTCCGGAGGCAGAAGTATGACAGACAGAAATGTGGAAAAGAAGCGGAAGAAAGAGCAGTATGTGGTGGAGGAAATGATCCGCCTGTACTGCAGGAAAAACCACGGAGAATATGACCGGAAGACAGGTCGGATGTGTCCGTCCTGCCGGGAACTCTCCGAATACGCCAGGCTCCGCAGTGAGAAATGTCCTTTTATGGAAGAAAAGACGTTCTGCAGCAACTGTAGAGTGCACTGCTATAAACCGGAGATGCGGGAGAAGATCCGGCAGGTGATGAGATTTTCCGGACCCCGGATGCTCCTGTGCCATCCGGCGCTGGCTGTGTGGCATCTGGTCTGCAGCATAAGAGAAAAAAGGAGGCAGAAGAAAAGTTTATGATCAAAAAAAGACTCGTGGGGCTTTTGTCCCATGCGAAAAAATATATCATCTGTCAGGTGCTCTGGCAGTGGATTGCTCTGCTCTGCCAGGTCCTGATGATCTACTGCGCGTCCGTGCTGCTGGAGCAGGCGCTCTTCGGGGAAGTGACTGTTCGAGCTGGTGTTTCCTACGGCGTCCCTGTGATCGCCGCGATGGCGTTTCGTTTTGTCTGTGACAGGCAGACGGTCCGGGCGTCCTGCCGTGCCAGCGTGGATGTGAAGCGGATCCTGCGGGATAAGATTTACGGAAAACTTCTCCGCCTGGGCGCGTCATACCGGGAGAAGGTAAGCACTTCAGAAGTGGTCCAGATGGCGGCAGAGGGTGTGGAACAGTTGGAGACATATTTCGGAAAATATCTTTCCCAGCTTTTCTACAGTCTTCTTGCGCCGGTGACGCTGTTCATCATACTTTCATTTATAAACTGGAAGGCGAGCCTGGTGCTTCTGGTCTGCGTGCCGCTGATCCCGGTCTCCATCGTGGCGGTGCAGAAGATCGCGAAGCGGCTGCTGAACAAATACTGGGGTATATACACGGAACTGGGAGACAGCTTCCTTGAAAACCTCCAGGGACTGACTACTCTGAAGATCTACTGTTCTGATGAGATGAAAGCGGCGGAGATGGACGAGGAATCCCAGCGGTTCCGGCGGATCACCATGAAGGTGCTGACCATGCAGCTCAACTCCACCAGTGTGATGGATATCATCGCCTACGGCGGGGCAGCAGTGGGGATGATTGTGACTCTTTCTCAGTTCATGAAAGGTGCGGTGAGCGTACACGGAGCGCTGATGCTCATTCTGCTGGCGTCGGAATTTTTTATCCCGCTGCGTCTTCTCGGCTCTTTTTTTCATATCGCCATGAACGGTATGGCGGCGAGCGACAAGATCTTTGCGCTTCTGGATCTTCCGGAGCCGGGGGAGAGGTCTGTGGAACTGGATGGGACAGAGATGGATATCGAATTTTCCGGAGTGCATTTCTCCTATGAGGAAGACCGGGAGATATTAAAAGGCGTCGATATGGAATTCCCGTCCGGAAGCTTTACTTCTGTCGCAGGCGTCTCCGGATGTGGAAAAAGCACGGCAGCAGCGATCCTTATGGGAAGAAACCCGGGATATTCCGGCAGTGTGACTGTGGGCGGAGCGGAACTCTCGGATATCCGGGAGGAGAGCCTGATGGAACAGATTACTCTGGTCAGCCACAACAGTTATCTGTTTAAGGGGACTGTGGAAGACAATCTGAGGATGGGAAAACCGGACGCTTCGGAGGAAGAGATGAAAGAAGCTCTTCGAAAGGTCAACCTGTGGGGATTTCTCCGGAATCAGCAGGGGCTTGAGACCCCTGTCCTTGAGAAGGGGAGTAATTTCTCCGGCGGACAGTGCCAGAGACTTGCCATCGCGCGGGCGCTGCTCCACGACACGCCGGTCTACATCTTCGATGAAGCCACATCCAACATTGACGCGGAGAGTGAGGAGATGATCATGCAGGTGATCCACGCTCTGGCAAAGACAAAGACCATCATCCTGATCTCGCATCGTCTCGCCAATGTAGTACGGTCGGACAGGATCTACATGATGAAGGACGGTCTTGTTGAGGAGCATGGAACACATGAGGAACTGATGGAGAAGAATGGAGCGTATACAAAGCTGTACTGCGCTCAGATGGAACTGGAACGGTACGGAAAGGAGGAAACGGCATGAGAGATGAGAAGATCATACAGAGCGGAAAATCCCGCCGCAGCGGGATCCGTATCATGGGGGAGCTGATCAGGCTGGTAAAGCCGCTGCTCCCGGTGATGGCTCTTGCCGTCATATTGGGGACGATTGGATATCTGTGCGCCATTTTCCTTACGATCACGGCGGCGTATGGGCTGATGCATATCCTGATGGAACCGGTCGGGGAGCTGATTGGACTAAGCATTGGCTCTTCAGGCGCGGGAGCGTTACCGGGGCCGGGATTGCAGACTCTGTTCATTGCGCTGATCGTGATGGCTGTGATGCGAGGGATCCTGCATTATGGGGAACAGTACTGCAACCATTTTATTGCGTTTAAGCTGCTGGCGATCATCCGGCATAAGGTGTTTGCGTCCCTGAGAAAGCTGTGTCCGGCAAAACTGGAAGGACGGGACAAGGGAAATCTGATCTCCGTGATCACCTCGGATATCGAACTTCTCGAGGTTTTCTATGCACATACTATTTCGCCGATCGCGATCGCGGTGCTGACGTCACTCGTGATGGTCCTGTTCCTGGAGCAGTTCTCGCCGGCAGCGGCTGTGCTGGCTATGGCGGGATATGTTGTGGTCGGCGTGGTGATCCCGCTGCATTACGGAAGCAGAGGAGCAGAACCGGGCATGAAATTCCGAAACGGGTTCGGAGAACTGAACGCATTTATCCTTGATTCTCTGCGGGGACTGGATGAGACGATCCAGTACGGACAGGGGGAAAAGAGGAGAGAGGAAATGGGAGAACGTTCGGTGCGGCTGGGAAGAATGCAGGATAAGCTGAACCTGTTGGAAGCGTCCCAGAGGTCAGTTACGAATCTGGTCATCCTTCTGTTTTCTTTTTTCATGCTCTTCCTGATGATCGGACTGCGTCAGTCGGGAAGTGTGGATCTGACCGGAATGGTAGTGGGAACTGTCGCCATGATGGGATCCTTCGGTCCGGTGACAGCCCTTGCCAGCCTGTCAAATAATCTGAACCAGACGCTGGCGAGCGGGGAGAGAGTCCTTTCTATTCTGGAAGAGAAACCTGTGACGGAAGAAGTGAAGGGGAAAGGAGAAGTTGAGTTTGCAGACGCAGAGGCGGACGGAGTGGACTTTTCCTACGAGGATGAACAGATCTTAAAAGACTATTCTATCAAGATCCCGAAAGGAAAAGTGACGGGGATCCACGGAGCCAGCGGGTCCGGAAAGTCCACTCTCCTGAAGCTGCTGATGCGCTTCTGGGACGTCCGGGGCGGCCAGATCCGGATCTCCGGAAGAGACGTGAGGGGGATCAATACCTCCAACCTGCGGGAAATGGAATCCTATGTGACTCAGGAGACCTGCCTGTTCCATGATTCCATCGCAAACAATATCGCAGTCGCAAAGCCGGGGGCGCCCAGGGAAGAGATCATGGAGGCGGCGAAAAAAGCGTCCATCCATGACTTTATCATGAGCCTCCCGAAAGGCTATGACACAGAGGTGGGCGAGCTGGGAGACACGCTCTCCGGCGGTGAGAAGCAGCGGATCGGTATCGCGAGGGCATTCCTTCATGACGCGCCTTTTGTCCTGCTGGATGAGCCGACCAGTAACCTGGATTC
>DWVT01000168.1 GCA_019120075.1 Candidatus Mediterraneibacter excrementigallinarum | reverse complement strand
TACTGGTGTCATACATTTTGAACCAGTTAAGACGCAATGCATTACTTACCACGCAGAAGCTGGAAAGGCTCATGGCCGCGGCCCCGAACATGGGGTTCAACAGCCATCCGAAGATCGGATACCACACGCCGGCAGCCAGCGGGATACCGATCACGTTATAGATGAATGCCCAGAACAGATTCTCGTGGATATTGCGCAGGGTCGCCCGGCTCAGGCGGATCGCGGCCGCCACATCAGTCAGCCTGCTCTTCATAAGTACCACGTCCGCGGCGTCGATGGCGATATCCGTGCCGGCTCCGATGGCGATGCCCATATCCGCTCTTGTAAGAGCCGGGGCATCATTGATGCCGTCTCCTACCATGGCGACTTTGCCTTTCTTCTTCAGAGAACGGATCACGCTCTCTTTTCCGTCAGGCAGCACTCCTGCGATGACTTCATCCACACCGGCCTGGGCGCCGATCGCCTTTGCGGTGCGCTCATTATCGCCGGTCAGCATGACCACATGGATCCCCATGTTGCGAAGTTCCCGGATAGCCTCGGGGCTGTCTTCCTTCACCACGTCAGCCACCGCGATGATCCCGATCAGTCTGCCGTCCCGTGCAAAGAAGAGAGGAGTCTTTCCTTCCTCAGCAAGCCGTCCGGCCGTTTCTTTTATCTCTTCTGAAATCTCCGTGTTCCGGCTGATGAATTTCAGATTTCCTCCGCAGACCATGAAGCCGTTTACCTTTCCGGAAAGGCCGTTGCCCGGAACCGCCTGGAATTCCTCCGCGTCATATTTCTGCAGAGAAGAGTTTTCCTGTGCTTTTACAATAACGGCGCGGGCAAGGGGATGCTCGCTTTTCTGTTCCAGCGCGTAAGCATAGCTTAAAAGCTCCTGCTCTGAGACGCCCTCCGCCGGGATCATATCCGTTACCTTCGGTTCGCCGCTGGTGATGGTTCCGGTCTTATCCAGGGCAACGATCTGTGTCCTTCCTGTCTCTTCCAGAGAGACAGCGGTTTTGAAAAGGATTCCGTTTTTCACGCCCATGCCGTTGCCAACCATGATCGCCACCGGAGTGGCAAGACCCAGGGCGCAGGGGCAGCTGATCACCAGCACGGAGATCGCTCTTGCCAGAGAGAAGCCGATGGCCTCTCCCGCCAGCAGCCATACGATCAGGGTGACAATGGCGATCCCGATCACCGCCGGTACGAAGATACCGGATACCTTATCCGCGATCTTTGCGATGGGGGCTTTTGTAGCCGCCGCGTCGCTGATCATCTGGATGATCTGGGACAGGGTGGTATCTTCGCCGACGCGGGACGCCTCGCACCGCAGATAGCCGGACTGGTTTAAAGTCGCGGCAGATACGGCGTCGCCCGCGTTTTTATCCACCGGGATGCTCTCGCCGGTCAGGGCGGATTCATTGACCGCGCTTGTGCCTTCTATTACAATTCCGTCCACCGGGATATTTTCACCCGGCTTTACGACAAAGACATCGCCTTTGCGTACCTGATCTATGGATACGACTTCTTCTTTCCCGTCCCGTACGACGGTCGCGGTCTTCGGCGCCAGCTTCATCAGACCTTTCAGGGCATCTGTGGTGCGCCCTTTTGAGATTGCCTCCAAAAGTTTTCCTATTGTGATCAGCGTCAGGATCGTACCTGCTGATTCGAAGTAAAATTCATGCATATAGGACATGGCTCCCGCCGCGTCCCCGCGGGTCAGGGCAGCGGACATGGCGAACAAAGCGTAAAGGCTGTAGCCGTAGGAAGCTCCTGCTCCCAGGGCTACCAGGGTATCCATGTTCGGCCCGCCGTGGATCAGGCTGGTAAAGCCGCTGACAAAGAATTTCTGGTTGATCACCATGATGATCGTCGTCAGCAGAAGCTCCACCAGTCCGATGGCCATGTGGTTCTCGGCCGGGATGGACGGCAGAGGCCAGTTCCACATCATGTGTCCCATGGAAATATACATCAGCGGGACCCAGAAACACAGGGAAGCGATCAGCCTCCGTTTCATTTTCGGAGTTTCCGTATCTTTCAGAGATTCTTCCTCTGCGGAGATGGAGACTCCTTTTCCGCTTGCCTGATCTCCATGCGCTCCTTTTTCCGCGGCGCCGTACCCGGCTTTTTCAACAGCGGCGATCACGGCTTCCGGGGAAGCGGTGCCTTCCACTCCCATAGAATTCGTCAGCAGGCTGACAGAACAGGAAGTGACCCCCGGCACTTTGGAGACGGCTTTTTCGATCCGGTTGCTGCATGCCGCGCAGCTCATACCTGTTACATCATATTGTTTCATGCTTGATTCCTCCCGATAAATAAGTTTCAGCCAATCATTTCATCAGTTTCTGAAGGACTTTGACAAGTTCGTCAATGGCCTCGTCTTCCCTTCCCTTCTTAATATCATCTACCACACAGGAGTGGAGATGCTCCGCCAGCAGCACTTTGTTGAAGCTGTTGAGAGCGGCGGTGACAGCGGAGACCTGGATCAGGATATCCGGGCAGAGACAAAAGGAGATCGGGTGATCCTGACGTTTGAGAAACTGCCGGAAGATCCTGTTGATATTTCTTTTGCACAGGGGGCATGGTATCAGATCAATCTGTTTAACAGCGCAGGGATCCCGGCAATCCCGTTTCAGATCACGGTATAAGCGAAAACGGTGATC
This sequence comes from Candidatus Mediterraneibacter excrementigallinarum, assembly GCA_019120075.1. Taxonomy (GTDB): domain Bacteria; phylum Bacillota; class Clostridia; order Lachnospirales; family Lachnospiraceae; genus Mediterraneibacter; species Mediterraneibacter excrementigallinarum. The sequence continues at coordinate 11,834 of DWVT01000168.1, read as the reverse complement.
TGAAGAGGGCATCTCAATAAAAAATCGGCACTCACCTCTTGCCGTGTGGCGGGTGGAGACAAAGAGTTAGTGATCATATCGCTCATTCAGAATTTACTTTCTGATATCTAAACGACATGGTGTCAATTGAAGAACTATCTGGGACCCCACAGAAATCCAATTTCTGAGGGGTCCCTTTTCAGAAAAATGTAGGAAGAAAAAGTGGACTATATTTTTTTGACATCTACCCAACTGTTTGTTTTTGCTGATTCCAAGACGGCTTCGGATATCAGTTCAACAGCATAACCGTCGCGGAAGTCCGGGAGTGCCCGCGTGTTGTCTTTCAGAGCCTGGAAAAAGTCGTAGCATTCAATAATCTTGGTTTCTGTATAGCCGATGCCCAGCGCCGGAATGGGCCATAATCCTTCGCCGTACGGGTGGGCAGGACCGGTGTAGACCGTGCGGAATCCGCGGCGGTCATTCTGATCGCTTGCAAAACACACCTGCAGCTCATCCCTGCGCTCGTAATTAAAGCAGATGGAACCTTTTGTTCCGTGAATCTCAAATGTAATGTAATTGTTTCTGCCCCATGCGTTTCTTGTCGCTTCAATGCTTCCGAAAGCGCCGTTTTCGCATTCAACCATGAACAGGCACTGATCATCAACGTCAACGATTCCCTTCGGAGCGCCACAGCCTGCGCGGGAATTACCGAGACTGTCTGCGAGCCCGGTCTGTACAGGGCGTTCTTTTATATAGGTGGCTGTACGGGCATTAACCTTTTTAAAATCACCCACCAAAAACCGCATGATGTCTACTACGTGGGTCCCGATATCCCCAAGAGCTCCGCTGCCGCAGATATCTTTCTGGAATCGCCAGGACAGCGGGGATGCGGGATCTGCAGACCAGTCCTGGAGATAGGTGCCGCGGAAATCAAGAATATTTCCGATAGCGCCTTCGTCAATGTATTTTTTTGCAAGCTGGATGGCCGGAGTTTTCCTATAGTTGAAAGCAACCATGGTCCTGACATGGTTTTTCTCTGCGGCGAGGTACATTTCCTTTGCCTGCCCGGGAGTGAGAGCGAGCGGCTTTTCACAGATAATATGCTTTCCGGCGTTGGCTGCCGCAATTGCGATTTCTGCATGCGCGTTGTTCGGCGTGCAAATGTCAACAACCTGAATATCCGGATCGTCTATGATATCATGCCAGTCCGTGGAATAAGATTCGAATGCAAATTTTTCTTTTGCATCTCTGGCTGCCGCTTCGTTGATGTCTACGATCATTTTTTTGACCGGGATCGCAGGCGCCGGCCAGAAGAACATTGGCATTCCCGCGTATGCGATAGAGTGCGCTTTTGCCATGAAGCCGGCCCCGATCAGACCGACGTTAATTTTTTTTATTCCCATAACTGTACTCCTTTCAGATAACAAAATTTCTCATGTAATGACAGGAAATCCTTAAAGCATCGAGAATCCTTTCCGGGGAATCTTCAAAAGCTTTGTCTTCGATTTCAATGCAGGTATTCCCGTTGTAGCCGATATCGGTCAGGGCGGAAACATATTTTCCCCATTCTACATCTCCTAATCCGGGAAGCTTGGGCGACATATAATCCAGCGGATACGCCATAACTCCCACATCCTGAAGCTTGTCCTGATAAACTTTAATGTCTTTGTAATGGACGTGGAAGATTTTATCCCGGAATTCATACAGAGGTCGGATATAATCGATCTGCTGCCATACAAAATGCGACGGATCGTAATTCAGCCCGAAGTAATTGCTGGGGATCATCTCAAACGCCTTCCGCCATATCGCGGGGGTTGTCATCAGGTTCTGGCCTCCTGGCCACTGGTCGCGTCCAAAGAGCATAGGGCAGTTTTCAATGGCTATCCTGACTTTGTGCTCTTCGGCAAGTTTGATGATCGGCGTCCAGACTGTCCGGAAAATTTCAAGATTTTCTTCTACCGGAAGCGTCTGAACCCTGCCGATAAAAGTTGTGATCGTATCAACGCCTAATCTGGGCGCGGCTTCGATCATCTTTTCTATATGGGCGACCGCCTTTGCGCGCTGAGCCGGATCCTCTGAAAGTGTATTGGGATAATATGCAAGCGCTGAAATGACGACGTTCTTTTTACAGCAATACTCCTTTATATGGGAGATTGTCTTTTCGTCGAGATTTTCTATATCTATATGTGTTGTCCCTGCATAACGCCTTGTAGCTTTCTCTCTTGGCCAGCATGCGACTTCTACACATTCATAACCGAGCTCCGCTGCGGTGTCGATCACTTCTTCAAATGATGAATTTTCCAGAATTGAACTGATAAATCCAAGTTTCATAATAATTCTCCTCTCAGGTTGATTCGAAAAGAAAATATGCGCAAATATTATTTTTAAGGCCATTATAAATAGAAACACCACCGGCAGTCAATATAAATTGTGCATAATTATGGACCTTAAAATGTGTGCAACTTATATAAATATATGGCTTATTTCAAAAAATTATTGACTATTTTGGACCATTAAAGTATGATTTGATAAAAGAAAATTTGCGCAAATAAAAAACAAAAGGAGGACGAAAAAAGAAATGAGACTAGGTTATATGACGAATGGTTTCGGACCGCTTGTAGGAGAAGGCGGAGGAGTGACAAGTGTTAAGGATATCCGCTATCTGACAATGGGAGACGATGAGGAGATCCTTAAAAAAATTACAGAGACAGGATTCCGCTGCATCGAAGTTCTTGAAGGCAATCTTACAAAGTACTGCTCAGATCTGTCTGTCTTAAAAGATATGCTTCAGAAATACTCGGCAGAAATGATGAGCGTGTGCGTTGGAGCTAATTTTATTTATCAGGATGCGCTGGAAGACGAAATGTTCCATATGGAAACAGTGGCAAAAGCAGCCAGAGAAGTCGGAGTTACATATGCCGCGCTCTGCGGCGGGGCAATCCGCGGAAAGGGAATCCAGGAGGACGATTACCGTCTTCTGGGAAAAGGTCTTGATATGGCTGCCAAAGTTTTCGCCTCATATGGGATCGAAGCAAGTTATCATCCGCATCTGGGGTCAATGGCTGAAGGTCCTGACCAGATCGACAAACTGTTTTCACAGACATCGATCAAGATCTGTCCGGACCTTGCACACATTGCAGCCGGAGGCGGAGATCCGCTGGAGGTTGTAAAGAAGTATTACGACAGGATTTCCTTTGTTCACCTGAAAGATCTCGATGATAACGGGTTTGCGCCGCTCGGTACAGGCCGGCTTGATATCGACGGCGTACTTGATTACCTGAAGAAACAGAATTATGAAGGTGACTATCTTGTGGAAGTTGACGGATATGCAGGAGATCCGGTATATGCATGCAAAACTTCATATGAGTTCCTGAAAGGCAAGCTTATCTAAAGTTATCTGAAAAAAGGGGAAAGGTGAATTTTATGAAAAATAAGATTTTAAGTACGATACTGGCCGCGTCGATGGCAGTTCTTCTGCTCGCGGGGTGTGGAAGCGGGGAAACTTCAGACAGCAAAGATGCTTCACAAGAGACAGGCACAGCTAATGTGCCTGTGGAAACGGAAGGCATCCGTTCAACAGGACCAAACGGAGAAGAAGCGACGCCCGCGTCAGAAATCACATTGACAGATGAAGAAAAACAGCAGATCAGGGATGGCGGCTATACTGCAGCTATTTCTTTCCACTACGGTGGAAACGACTGGGCCACTTCACAGCTTCAGGGACTTGAGGCGACATTTAAAGATCTCGGTATCGAGGTCGTTGCGGTTACAGACGCTGATTTCTCGGCAGAACAGCAGGTTTCCGATATTGAAACGATCATGGCAAATAAGCCTGATATTCTTGTGAGCATTCCTACAGACGCGACAGCCACATCTGATGCGTTCAAGCGTGCTGCCGCAGAAGGTACCAAGATTGTATTTATGGATAATGTTCCGGCGAATATGACGGCAGGAAATGATTATGTAAGCTGTGTGTCTGCAGACAATTATGGAAACGGATGTATTGCTGCCGAACTGATGGGAGAGGCTCTGGGAGGAAAAGGACAGATCGGCATGGTTTACTATGATGTTGATTTCTTTACAACAAACCAGAGAGATCAGGGATTCCGAGACACGATTGCCGCAAATTATCCGGATATCGAAATCGTAACAGAGCAGGGATTTACCGATGAAAACGGATGTTCCGAACAGGGTGATGCGATTCTCACCCAGAATCCGATGATCGACGGAATCTACGCAAGCTGGGATATCCCGATGGAGGGCGTGCTTTCATCTGTGAGAGCATCAGGTCTGACACCGGATGATATAAAACTGACGTCAATCGACCTTGGAAACAACATCGCAAAGGAAATCGCGGAAGGCACAGTTGTCGGAGTCGGGGCACAGCTTCCGTATGACCAGGGCGTTGCAGAAGCAACACTTGCGGCTCAGGCACTTCTCGGGAAGGAAACGCCGCCCTATGTAGTTGTAGATGCCAAGAAAGTCAGCAGTTCAAATATCGTAGAAGCCTATGAGGATGTATATCATATGGAGGCGCCCGACTGGCTGAAAGAAGCGGCTGAATAAGGAGGATAAAATGAACCAATATGTACTGGAAATGAGAGGGATTAAAAAATCTTTTGGAGTACCGGTGCTTAAAGGTGTGGATTTCGCTTTGAAAAAAGGCGAAATCCATGCGTTGGTCGGCGGAAACGGAGCCGGGAAGTCAACCCTGATGAAGATCATGACAGGGGTATATACGAAGGATGAAGGTGCAATCCTGGTAAATGGCTCTGAGGTGTCGGTGAATAATACGCATGACGCAAAAAAATACGGCATCGGGATGATATTCCAGGAACTTTCACTGGTCCAGAGCATGACTGTAGAGGAAAATATTTTTCTCGGGACTGAGATCGCCAAAAGAGGACTCCGAGATACGGGCTATATGACGGAGCGGGCAAAAAAAATCCTTGAAGAACTCCAAATAGAAGTGGATCCAAAGGAAACGGTCGGAAATCTGAGCGTAGGAATGAGCCAGATGGTAGAAATCGCGAAGGCAATGGAGAAAGAGGCGAAAATACTTGTTCTGGATGAACCGACTGCATCTCTTTCCGAAACAGAGACGAAGAAGCTGTTTAAAATGATCCGGGATCTGCAGAGCAAAGGGGTGTCCATGGTCTATATCTCACACAGGATGAAAGAGATCATGGAAATCGCCGACAGCATTTCCATACTCCGCGACGGTAAGATCGTTCATACCGGAAACGTAGCTGACATTACAATGGAAGAGATCATCACGCATATGATGGGAGAAGGCCGCGGCAAAAAATTTGAGTGGATTCCGAGAGAATATGATAAGAACGGTAAGGATCTTCTGACGGTTGAACATCTGAAGGTCAACAGCAGAATAGCCGACATCTCATTTGGAGTGAAAAAGGGCGAAATACTCGGACTGGCCGGGCTTATGGGAAGCGGAAGGACAGAGATCCTGGAAACTTTATTCGGACTAAGAAAAGCACACGGCGGAACGGTAAAGATAAGCGGGGGAGAAGTTGTTTCAGAAAACCCGCGCCAGGCGATCAAAAACGGTTTTGCCCTGATACCTGAAGACAGAAGGAAGCAGGGGCTCGTTCTTATCCATTCAGTTAAAGAAAATGCGATCCTTCCAAAATTATCCGGGCTTCTCACAAACGGTGTTTTTGTGGATGAGAAAAAGGCTGACGCGATGGTCCTGGATAACGTAGAGAAGCTGAATATTGTCACAGACGATATTCATAAAAGGATCGGACTGCTTTCCGGTGGAAATCAGCAAAAGGTTGTTTTAGCAAAATGGATGAACATGCATCCGAAAGTTATGATGCTTGACGAACCGACGGCAGGCGTTGATGTAGGGGCAAAGGCAGAGATCATTGCGCTGATGAGAGAGTACGCGGATCAGGGGAATGGCGTTTTGTTCGTATCTTCAGAATTAGCGGAGCTTATGGCCGTCTGCGACAGAATCATTACAATTTATAATGGAAAGATTACTGGAGAGATTGACAGAAGTGAGTTAGAAACAGAGGAGGTACTGCAGTATGCAATTCAGCAAAAATAAGAGGAATATACAGTGGGATAAATATATGGTCTATATCATCTTTGTAGCTGTATTTATCCTGTTTGCAATAATCCTGGGAAATAAAGGCTTTATCCAGCCGAGAAACCTGATCAATATTCTCAGACAGACGGCTATGATTTCTGTTATGGCGGTCGCGGGGGTTTTTGTAATGGCGGCCGGCCAGATCGACCTGACCGTAGGATCCATAACCGCAATGACCGCAATGATCGTTTCTCTTGTGATACAGTCCACAAACAACATTTTCCTGGCGCTTATTGCGGGAATCGGATTCGGAGTGGCCGTAGGCTGCATAAACGGTCTTCTTGTCACAAAATTAAAGCTTCCGGCATTCCTTGCAACACTTGGAACAATGGAACTTGTGCGCGGTGCGGCGATGTGGATCACTGATACAGCGGCTGTACCGATTGAAAACGAGACATTCTGCAAGGTGTTCGGCATCGGCGAAGTAGCGGGCATTCCGGTACTCGTGTTGTGGACTGTCCTGTTTTATATTGTCGGGATCCTGCTTTTCAACAGGACGCCTTTCGGAAGGCATGTGCTTGCCACCGGAGGAAATGAAAACTCGGCGATTTACAGCGGTATCAATACGCAGAAAGTCAAGATCATTGCATTTACAATGTCAGGAGGAGTTGCGGCGTTTGCAGGGATCATGTATGCGGCGCGTATGCAGGCCGGAAGATATTCTTACGGCGACGGAGATGAGATGTCGGTGATCGCGGCAGTTGTACTCGGCGGTACGGCAATGTCCGGAGGAACAGGTTCCGTTATCGGAGCGCTCTTCGGATCTGTGCTGATGGGAATGATGAACAATGCGGTTATACTGGCAAATTTAAGTTCTGCACAGCAGACTATGATCAAAGGCGGAATTATTATACTTGCGGTTGCTATAAGCAATCTCAGCCAGCGGAAAAAGAAAGATTAAAATCATATATTTAAGGAGGAATTTATCATGAAAAAATTAAACGTAGGATTAGTAGGCGCCGGCTTTATGGGAAAAGCACATGTGGTAGGTTATTCAAATATGCCGAAATTTTTCTGGCCTGCACCGGCAGTACCGGTTCTGAAAACGATCTGCGACATCGATCCGGATATTGCGAAAGATGCAAAAGACAGATTCGGGTTCGAGAACTACTGCACAGACTGGCACGATATTGTAAACGATCCTGAAATCGATATTGTAAGTATCTGTACGCCGAACAATGCGCATGCCCCGATCGCCATTGCCGCACTTGAGGCAGGAAAACATGTACTCTGTGAGAAACCGATCGCTTCTACGCTTGAGGATGCAAAACACATGGCAGAGGCTGCAAGAGAAGCCGCGAAAAAAGGCGTGGTCAGTATGAATGCGTATCAGTACCGCAGAGTGCCGGCTATCGATCTTGCAAAGAAATTCATTGACGAAGGCGCGATCGGTGAGATCCTGAATATCCGCTGCACATACCTTCAGAGCTGGTCTGCAGACCCGGATTCTCCGCTGTCCTGGCGTTTTCAGAAAGATATTGCAGGCGCAGGTACGCTCGGCGATATCGCTTCCCATGTTATTGACATCGCACAGTACCTTGCAGGGGATATTGACGAAGTCGTATCCATGGTAAGAACCTACATTCTTGACAGGCCGGTACAGGAGGGCGGAGTGGACCTGCTCGGGACCGTAAAACTGGGTGCAGACGTCCCAAGAGAAAAAGTAGATGTTGATGACGAAGATTCCTTCCTTGTCAAATTTAAGAACGGTGCTGTCGGAAGCATTGAAGCGACAAGAAACGCATGGGGAAGAAACAACTTCATTACGATCGAGCTCCACGGCACAAAGGGCAGCATTGCATTTAATTATGAGCGTCTGAACGAACTTCAGGTATGCTTTGCGGATGATCCTGATGACAGAAGAGGATTCAAGACGATCTACACAGGTCCTGCACATTTCCACGGAGAAGTAACGTGGAATATCCCGGGAATGAATATCGGATACGGAGAACTTAAGACAATAGAGATCTATGAGTTTATCAAAGCTGTTGTTGAAGGCTATCAGCCGAGCACGAACTTTGAAGTCGGCTGCCGCGTAGAGAAAGTATGTGATGCAGTTAAGAAATCTGCTGAGAACAAAGCGTGGGTCAAAGTTGAAGATTAATTGATGACAGGAAAAGGACCCGTGAGTGACTGCGGGTTCTTTTCTGATGCTGAATTATTTGTATCAGACATAAACGCTGATCCCGTTCCGGCCCTTCGGAACACCGGTGGTACCCGTGCAGTGGAAAGTCAGGATAAAATTGACTTTTCAGGGGAGGACTGTATAATAAAATGTGAATTATCTGTTTTTTATTTCTGCATTGAAATATAGGAAAGAGATAAAGAACGGAAAGAAGGATGGACGAATATGTCGACAATAAATGATATAGCAAAAATGGCGGGGGTATCGGTGTCTACTGTCTCACATGTGGTCAATAAAACACGGTATGTCAGCCCTGAGAAAGTAGAAAAAGTAGAGCGGGCAATAAGGGAACTTGATACGCCTCCTAATTTTGTCGTTAAAAAGAAAAATGCTGATGCGCAGAAAATGCACACGAAATATATTCTGATGCTCATATCTGACAAAAGGAGCAGGCTTCAGCACTGCGTGGAGCATGAAGTCGAGGAAAGACTGAAAAATACAGGATATACGCTGCTTACAATCGAGTGCAACGAAGATGCCGGTTCTATGGAAGATTTTCTCAGAGCACTGATACAGAATATTGTACCGGCAGGCATTATCATTTTTCCCGACGAGAAAGATCTTCTTATTAAAAATGTCCTTCAGGATGCAAAGATCCCGGTGATCGTCCTCGGTCGTGAAGTGGAGAATTATCTGGCTGATACGATTTATACAGACACCTTTGACGGGGCATATAAAGCGACAAAACATCTGATCCAAAAAGGGCATGAACTGATTGGATTTCTCGGAATGAGTAAAGACAGGCTGCCGAAACGGCTTGAGGGATTCAGGAAAGCACTGGATGAGTTTGGCATACCGGAAAATCCGAACTATATCTATCCCCATCTGTTCAGCGAGCAGGATATATTTGAAACGCTTGATAAGATGATGACCGGAAGCCATATGCCGACGGCCCTGATCGTGGCGAATTATGCGCTTGTTATTCCGTTCCTGAAATATATCGATTCCCATAATATTGAATGTCCGTCGGATGTGTCGGTCGTATGTTTTGATTTCCTGGACTGGGCTTCGCTGTATACCCCTGCGCTGACTACGGTAGAGCAGGAGACGGACCGCTATGCAAAACTGGCGGTTGACACGCTTCTGCAGAGGATCAGCAGAAAGGAATATGCCAATATGGCTGCCTACAAAGATCTGTATATAAAAACAACAATTCCGATGAAGCTTATGATCCGCGATTCCACCTGCGGCATCGGCAGGGGACCTTTCGGAGAAAAGGCTGCCGCGATCAGTGATCTTGAGATAACGGAAGAAATGTACAGAAGTATGTGCCCAAGGAAACTGACGGCTGTAATCTCTTTCCACTATGCGGGCAAAGCGTGGATGGAACTTCACCAGAAAGGGATAAAGGACATTTTTGACAAAATGGGGATTTCGATCATCGCCATTACCGATGCTCATTTTGACCCGGAGCTTCAGTGCAGGCAGCTCGAGAGTTTAAGAATTCTGACACCGGATATTCTGATCGCCATACCTACAGATAATAAAGTGACGGCGGAGGCGTTCAGGAAAATCGCAGACAGCGGTACGAAGCTTATTCTGATCACGAATGTACCGGAAGGTCTCGGACCGGATGACTATGTGACATGTGTTTCTGTAAACGAGCGCTCACATGGCCAGAATATGGGGCACGGACTGGGAGAATACATGCGCAGGCACGGGATGAAAAATTACGGAGTGATCATACACGGGGCGGATTTCTACGCAACAAACCAGCGTGACAACGCCGCAAAGCAGGTGCTTGCGGAGGAATATCCGGATCTGCATCTGTGCGGTGAAGTGGTGTTTGAAAATGAGAACGAAGTATATGAAAAAACCGCTGAACTACTGAAACGCTATCCTGAAATAGAGGGGCTTTATATTTCGTGGGACGGTCCTGCTATGGAAGCAATAGCCGCACTTACAGAAATGGGGCGGACGGATATCGCAATTTCTACAGGCGATCTTGATCGTCCTGTGGCGTTAAATATGGCCAGGGGCGGTATGATCAAGGCCCTGAGCGCACAGTGCCCGTATGAGCAGGGACAGGCGATCGCGATTGCGGCTGCGAAGGCGGTCATGAATGAAAAAGTACCGTCGTTTATTGGGGTTGAGCCAATCCGTGTGACTCCGGACAATCTTCTGAAATCCTGGAAAAAAGTGTTTAAAGAAGAGCCGGATCAGGAGTTGCTTCAGGCGTTTAAAGAAAATCCGAATTATGTTTCAGATAAATAGACGGCCGATTAACTGCGCTTGCGATTGATTGCCTGTGAAGAAAAATCTGTAAATAAGATTCTTCTATGATGAGGTTGGGCGAAAGGCTTAAAAATGAGCTTTTCGCCCTTGTTTTATATATACTGTCTGATTAACGGCATGTCAATAACAGGCGGCTTTAAGGGGGATTTTAAAATCTGAAATCGCGCACTTGACCATGCATTCTCCTACATGAATTTGATCAAGGGGGCAGCGGCATTCCGAAGCTGATGGAAGCCATGGGGGAATATGGATTGCGTGAGCCGGAATTCCGTGATATGGAGATTGGATTTCGCATCAACCTTTATCGTAATACAGTGGATGCACTGGTAGATACTACCCAAGATGCCGAAAACGCTACCCAAGCTACCCAAGGTACCACCCAAGTCAGGCTGACGGAAGAAGATAAGGACGTATTGGCGGCAATCAAAGAGCAACACAATATCACTCAGAAAGAAATAGCCGCTAAATTGGGCTGGAAAGTTGACCGTGTGAGTATTATCTCAACAAAATGAAGCGCCGGAATATTGTTAAGCGCGTTGGAATCAGCCAAAAGGGATACTGGGAGATTTTAATCGAGGATAACATGTGGAAGAACTGAACTTGAAACAGATTATGGATGTTTACAATCATGTTACGGATCAGGAAAGAATCGTCTGGGAGATTGCCAAACTGGATGAAGTTCAGGTTATGTAAAGAGCCCGCCATGGACCTCATGAACTGCGTTCATTCGGTCGCGGCTGTCGCCGTATAGGTCCAAAACCGAGCGTGCCTTTATGTGAGCAAACTCCCAAAAGGCAACTCGATTTTGTCCCTGCATGGCTCGTAGTTTTCGCGAAAATGGTGTAAATTTGGTGTAGTAAGTCATTTTTGAAGTAAATTAAAAAAATTGTAAATGCTCAGAAAGCCCGTAAAATCAAGCTTTTTCAGGATTTCTAAAAAATCTTAAAAAATCAGCACTCGATGCTTGACAGTGCTGATAGCGGGTGCTATATTACAACTAGAACAAAGGAAGAGGAACAGAAAGGAACGAAGAGAAAAGAAAAAGGTTCTGAAAAGTTCCGAAGCCCGAGTTGATACAGCTTGCAACGCTTGAGACAACTTCAAGAGTGCTGATGGCAGCTGCGAAAGCAGTTCATAAAAACTTATTTCTAATGTTTCAGTAATGGAAGGAGTAATGACTTATGTTGATGCCGAGTATTTTTGGAGAGAATTTATTTGATGATGACTGGTTTGATTTTGACAGGGATTTCTGGGGAAGAAAGAATCCGCTGTATGGTAAGAATGCAAAGAATATCATGAAGACAGATATCCGTGAGCATG
>DWVT01000167.1 GCA_019120075.1 Candidatus Mediterraneibacter excrementigallinarum | reverse complement strand
ACTGCAGCATGTTTATCTACAGTTATATTCTCTGTGATGTCTGCCTGAACCTGTGCTGTGATGCCCGAAGTCTGCATGGTGCCTGTGTGACCGTACTGACCGGATCCGTCACAATTCCCGTCTGTGTGGTACTGTCCGGTTACGCCCTGATACCCGTCGGCGCTGTTGCGATAGTCGCAGACCCCGTCTCCGTCCTGGTCAGTAAATGTATGGGAGCCTCCGCAGATGCAGGTGCTGCCGTCCTGCCATTGATCTTTCTGCCGGCTGTTCCCTGCCGCGAGGACGGTTGCCCCGCCCAGTGTGACCAGCAGGAGTGATGTCATGATGATTGCTGTTATTTTTTTCTTCATTATAAAAATCCTCCTTCCGTTTCGTACTGTGAATTTTCCTTTTCACTATGAATACGATCCGGAAGGAGGATTTCATTCATTGTATGGTCAGAATATAAACATTTTCAGCACACCGCCGATGACGGAGATCGTCACAAGTGCATAAGCGGCCGTCCTGCCGGAGGCGGATGAACTCTTCAGATGGACGATCAGTCCCGCAGCGCTGAGGATTCCGAAGCCCCAGGCGATAAGCTGCTGTGTCATCCAGTTTGAGGGAAGACTCATCGCGCTGAGTATCGCGATCCCCATTCCCCAGATGGAAAGGAAGTAAAAGACGCCTGCCTTCGCCCTTTCATTTTTGAGAAGATACATAAGCGCCAGCCCTATGATGCTGATCACACTTATTCCTACAAATGAGATTACCAGTAAACCTAATGCCATTTTTTATTCCTCCTGTAATTGCTTTTGTTTTTTGTTATGCCTGTAGTCTACCAGCGATCTGTGAAGAACATGTAAATACAAATCTGAAGAATTCTAAAGACATTCAGGAATACTTAAGACAATGCGGATCTCGAAAACGCCGCCGGCGTCAGACACGTCAACCTGACCGTTATAGAGGGCGGCGATCCGCCGTATGTTTTCCAGACCGATCCGGGAGCTTTCCACACTGCCAAAGCTGCTTTCACGGATCAGGTTCCGCTGGGTCAGGATGAGCCGCCGGTCTTCCGTCTTCAGCGTGAGTTCGACCTCATGTTCTGGATCTGCATATTTCTCCACGTTGGAGATCAGGTTGTCCAGGATACGGCGGAGCCCGTGGATGTCAGCCATCCCGGAAAAGGAGGTCAGTCCGGAGAGGTCAGTCACGCAGGTGAAACGTCCTTCCAGCAGTTCCTCCCACTCGCCTGCAAACTGCTCAGCCAGAAAACGGATATCGTCGATCTTTTCCCAGGTGCCACGGTTCCGGTCCGTGAGCTGTTCGGTGAGCTGGCGGATCTGGGTCGCTTTGGTGTACACGAGATCCATGTAGGTTTTCATCTCTTCTTCACTCAGATGTTCTTTTGACTGCAGCAGCTCCGAGTAAGAAAGCATGGAGGTGAGGGGCGTGCGGATATCGTGGGAGAGAGAACGGATCCAGGCGTCCCGCTCTTCCTGGAACGCCTTCTCCTGCCTCCACAGATCCCGGCGCGCCGCGGCAAGATAGTTGATGCTCTCCGCAAGCCGGGTCAGATCGTCGTTCCCCTCAAGCGGTATGTCATAGTCCATACTCCGCGCATGGAGCATCTCCACCCCTTTGATTATGGTGAGAAGATAGGAGAGTCTCTGTCCCAGCACAAAGAGAAAGATCACGATGAAGAGAACGATCGACGCGATGGCGCAGATGCTCCGTGCCCATACCTGGAATGTGACCTGCTGCATGTCTGTCAGGATAAATCCCCGCTGAGTCAGATAGTTGTCTCCGATGGAAACAGATGTCGAGTACAGGAAGAAAAAAGTGAACAGGGAAATCGCGGCGGAGAAAAAGAGGTATTCCAGTATCACTGTGGAAAGCTTCTTTACGCCGGAGTTCCCGGAGGTATTCTTTTTAATCAACATAGTATCCCTTTCCCCATGCGGTCCTGATATACTTCGGGTTTCTTGAACTGTCCCCCAGCTTTTTTCTCAGGTTCTTGATGTGGACCATGATCGTGCTGTCCCCCACGGCGTCCTCTTCCCAGATGCTCTGGTAGATGTTGTCCAGGGAGTAGATCTTCTTCGGGTGGGAGAGAAAAAGTTCCAGGATCTTATATTCGGTATAGGTAAGGACGATGACCTGTTCATTTTTCCGTACGCTCTGGCTGTCGAGGTCCAGTACCAGATCCTTATAGTGGAGCTCATTTTCCGGGACAGCGGTATCTGTCCGTTCCTGACCGGCCAGGGCGTATTCCCGGGATCTCCGCAGAAGAGATTTTATCCGGATCAGCAGTTCCGTATTGGAAAATGGCTTGACGATATAATCGTCGGCGCCGGCCGAGAACCCCATCAGTTTGTCGGACTCTCCCGAGTAGGCGGTCAGAAATATGATGGGGGCGTAGAACTGCTTCCGGATCTCGGCTCCGGCTGCGAACCCGGACATGACCGGCATATTTACATCCAGGATATAGAGGTCCACGGAACTGTCCGCCATCTCCACCACTTCCCGGCCGTCGGATGCGGCAGTAACCTCATAGCCTTCCGCGGTGAGGAGCATGGTCAGCACGTCCCGTATCTCTTTTTCGTCGTCTGCGATCAGTATCTTCACTTTTTCTTTTTCCATGATTCATCTCCGTTTCTTCCGCCACGGAAAATCTGGATGCGGGGCGGAATATAATGACATTGTAAGGTATCCTTATCATAGCATACGGAGGAAGAAAGAACCATCAGAAATCTTCCTGCAGCATCAGTTCGGGCATCATGTCGGCTGTCAGCTTTAAAAACTTTACGGCGGCAGGAGTAAGCCCTTTTTTTGACTTCATGGCAACACCCAGTGTACGGGAATAAAAAGGCTTCAGGGGATAGGCGGCGATTCTGGATTCGAAACCCCGGAGAGTCAGTCCGGGGAGTATGCTGATCCCCAGTTTGTTCTCGATCATAGAGATGATGGCGTGATCATCCTTGGAGGTGAAATCAATGGCCGGACTGACTCCGGAATTGTCCAGTGCGTAATGTACGTCATAGTCCGTGCCCATGGCGGAGATGATAAAGTCCTGGCCTTCGAAATCCTTCATGGGAAAGATCCCGTTTTCGGGAGCCGGATAGTCCCGGGGAACAACCGCAAAAAGAGGATCTTCGCACAGGGTGAGCCAGTCCAGTGATCCTGTGTTCCGCTGACTGACAAAGCCGAAATCCACGAGATCAGACTCGATCCAGTTTACAATATCATCTGTGCCGCCCTCCATCATCTTGATACGAATATTGGGGTGATCCTGCTGATAAGCATGGATGATCCTGGGAAGCCAGTGAATGGAAATGCTGGAAAATGTGGCGATCACAAGCTGCCCTTTTTCCAGACCGTTGATGTCGTTGATCGTCTGCTCCAGGCGCTCGTTCATTGCCAGCATGGAGCGAACGCCCGGAAGGATCATCTGAGCGTTTTTGGTCAGTTTTACACCCTGTTTGGAACGGATAAACAGGGGGAAACCCATCTCATCTTCCAGTGATTTCAGGAGATGGCTCACTCCTGACTGGGTATAGCCCATGCGATCCCCTGTCTTTGTGAAATTTTCTGTTTCGGCCACATCTGCAAACAGCAGCAGTTTTTTGATATCCATATCTGTCACTCCCTGATCCGTCACATATGTTATGTTGACGATTTCCTATTTTTACGACGAAAAAGTCGGACAAAAATGAAAAACGCCAAAGCCGGATGGCTTTGACGTCTTTGCCCTTGATAATTTATAAAGTATAGACATCCGAAAGAGTCCTGTCAAGATTTGCTTTATTGATTGTTCTGTTTTATTGATGACAATGTGTCATGATTGAAATAAAAAACGTCATTTTACTTTTGACAGAGCCGCGCATATAATCAAAGGCAAATATATGGAAAGGAAGTGATTTGGTGGAGCGGATATTTCGCTTTCCCTTAAAACAGAATATCGGCGCGAAGGCTGCCCCGACAGTTGTCAAAGGTGACAAGATCGTCCGCGGGCAGCTTCTTGCTTCTGTAGGAGAGGAGCAGCTGGGAGCGAATCTGTTTTCAAGTGTGAGCGGTACTGTTACAGAAGTGGATGAAGATGAGATTACGGTTCTGGCGGATGAAACACAGACGGATGATTATATAAAACTGTCCGGAAGCGATCCGCTGGAACTGATCAGAGAGGCCGGGATCGTCGGTCTTGGCGGCGCGGGATTTCCCACCTGGTTCAAACTGAAAGATCCTTTTGAAACGGAAGGAATTGTCCTGATCAATGCTGCTGAATGTGAACCGATCCTGGGACACAACATCGCCGCGATCGAAAAAGCGCCTGAAAAAGTGATCCGCGGCCTTCAGATCGTTATGGATATCGTTCATGCATCACAGGGCGTTATCGCCATTAAGGAGGTGCACACAAGGGCAGTCCGGAGGCTGAGAGAAACGCTGGATGACGAAAGGATCCGGATCGCGCTCCTTCCGGATATGTATCCGATGGGTGAGGAGCGGGCGGTTATCCGGGAGGTCACAGGAACTCTTCTCGGAGTCGATACGCTCCCTGTCGATGCAGACGCGATCGTGGTCAATGCGGAGACCGCCTGCCGGATACAGGAGGCTGTGGATCTGAAGAAGCCTCTGATCGACAAGGATATGACTGTTGCGGGAAAACTGAAAGGAAATGAGAATCTGATCCGGATCTTCGAAAATATTCCCATCGGGATCAGTGTGGGAGATGTTTTTGAGATGGCGGGAGGACTGGACGAAGGATATGGAGAGATCATTATGGGCGGACCGTTTACCGGAAAACGTACTCATCCGGACGCTCCGGTCATAAAGACGACAGGAGGACTGATCGCTGCGGAATGCTTTATGAAGGGACCTGAGAAGCTGGGACTTCTGGTATGTGCCTGCGGCGCCGGAAAAGAACGGCTTGAAGAGATCGCACGGAGCATGGGATCCGAGGTTGCCGGTGTGGAATACTGCAAGCAGGCGCATAAGGTAAAAAACAGTCTGAAATGTGAAAATCCCGGGAAGTGCCCGGGACAGGTGCAGAAAGTTCTGGCGTTGAAAAAGGCAGGCGCGCAGGCAGTGCTGATCAGCAATTGTACCGATTGTACCAATACGGTCATGTCCTGCGCCCCGAAACTGGGACTTCCGGTCTATCATTGTACGGACGGGGCGCTCCGGGCGGTGAACCATAAACTCATACGCAGGATTCACTAGGAAAGAATGGAGGAAAAGAGATGTCGATAACAAAAGAAACACTGGAACAGCATTTAAAAGATCCCGCGATCTTCTGCTGCAGAAGGCAGAAAGGACTGGTGATCAGTGAGGCAGACCTGGAGGACCCGTCACTGTTTGACGATATGGAGGAAGCAGGACTGCTGAAACTCAGCGATGAAGGACTCACGATCGAGCAGGTGCTGGGAGCTTCCCTGGTACGCGATGTGGAGGCGCTGACCCCGATCACGGAGGATATGCTGGATAAGGTAAATGAAATATCGGAGACGCCGGCTGAAAATGCCGAAGAAGCTGCGCCGGAAGAGGCAGAGAGCGTACAGCCCGGTACGGCTCCAAAGGTCAGAGCAGTGACAGGAGGAAACGGTATGATCCATATAGAAATCGGAAAAGCAGAGAAACTGGAAAACCTGAGCATGGATATCCCGGTCTTTACGGGAGCGGGAATGGCAGAGCCGATTCCGGTTTCAGCTGCCGCGGAAGAGACAGAGGAGAAAAAGGCGGGAGAGAAAAAAGTCATACGGACTCTTGTAAAGAAACATATCCGTATCACAGACGCGGAGATCGGAACGGAGACATCGATCAGAGACGGGAAGATCACCATCGACGGAAATATTGTGGAGAGGGCGCTCAAAGAGGATCCGCTGTGCAAAAAGATGGAACTCTCTGTTATCAAGCCGGATAACCGCCATGTCTACACCGAGACGATCATGGATATCTGTCCTATCGCCACAAAAGTAGAAGGAGAGCTTGGAAGCGGAGTGACGAAAGTTGCCGACGGCGTTGTGTTCATGCTTACCGGTGCGGATGAGGACGGAGTGCAGATCCATGAGTTTGGGTCTTCTGAGGGATATCTGGATGAAAAGATGTATTTCGGACATCCGGGCTGTGCCGATGAAAATGATATTATCATCCGCTGCAATGTAGTGATCGAGAAAAAGACGGGAATGACAAGACCCGGTCCCTTTGCTGCCCATAAATGTCAGGATTATGTCATCCAGGCGGTTCGGAATGAACTGAAGAAATATGACGGAGAAGTGGTCCGCGAAGAAGTATGCGAGGATGTGCGAAGACCCGGCAACCCGAGAGTCGTCCTTGTAAAGGAGATCATGGGACAGGGCGCCATGCATGACAATGTGATCTGTCCCGCAGAACCCTGCGGTATTCTCGGCGGCCAGAAGAATGTGGACTGTGGAAACGTGCCTATCATTCTGACGCCGAACCAGGTAAGGGACGGCTCTATCCATGCGCTGACCTGTATCGGACCGGCCACAAAGGAGATGACAAGACACTATATCCGTGAGCCTCTGGTAGAAGGGCTTGCCGCGGACAGTGAGATGGATCTGGTGGGAGTGATCTTCGTCGGATCACCTCAGGTGAATGACGAGAAGATGTGGGTATCTGAGAGGCTGGGTTCTCTTCTGGAGTCGCTGGATATTGACGGTTGTATCATCACCACCGAGGGATTCGGAAACAACCATATCGATTTCATACAGCATATCGGCCAGGCGGGAAAACGGGGAATCCCGGTAGTGGGCGTCTCCTTCTGCGCTTACCAGGGGCAGCTTGTCGTTGGAAACAAGTATGCGGACGCCATGGTGGAGGAGAACATGGACAAAGGCGGATTTGAGAACAATGTCGCCGGCTGCTCCTGTGTCACCAAAGAGGTGGCGGCGAGAGCGATCCAGATGCTCAAGAACAAGATGGCGGGGGTGGAGATCAAGCCCGCACCGAAGAAATGGGACAATGAAGTCGTCAATAAGAACAACAGGCTCCTCGGACTTCCGGACACCGTTCTGTTAGATTCCGGAACCATGCACTGATGAGTGGAGCAGAGTATACCATCAATCCTGTCCTTATGGGCGGACTGGTAAAAGAAACAGACGGAGATATGGTGAAAGTGCATCTTCACGGACGGCTGGGCGTGATCACAGTCCCCAAAAGCTGTGTGCTGAAAGGGAAGGCGGATGCGCCCGGTATGGAGGAGCCTTCTGTCGGGACTGAGATGCAGTTTTATTTCAGCTATCTTCAGATCAATGAAACCCCGTATGACTATGATGTGAGCGCGGTAAAAAACGGGAATTTCGAGCCCTGTTTTATCGGCGCCGTGATCACAGAGGTAAATGACACCGCCGTCAAGGCAGAGATCATGGACGGCCTGGGTACGGTCGCCGTCCCCAGACGGTGGGTGTTTACCGATGTGGAACTCAAAGAGGGGCAGAACGCAGAATTTTATTTCAGCCCGATGAAAATATGCGGGAAAAGAGATATTCCTGTGGAATCCATATAAAAATGCAAGGAGGATGAATATGAGATTAACAACAGTAGAGGGCATGCAGTCCGAGATTTTTGTACCGGTCACGCCGGTTCCTGTGTTTACAGAGTTAAAAAAACCCCTGTCCGAATGCAAGGTGGCTTTTATCACGGCCGGCGGGATACATAAAAAGAGCCAGACGCCGTTCAATACATCGGGAGATTATTCCTACCGCACGATCGAATTCGATACGCCGTCTTCGGAACTGATGGTGACCCACGGCGGATTTGACAATTCTGACATTAACAAAGACGTGAACGCCATGTTCCCGATCGACCGCCTTCATGAACTTGTGGAGGAAGGCTTTATCGGTTCCCTTCCGGAGGAGACTTATACATTTATGGGAGGCGGTGGAAATGTGGAGAAGTTCAAGGAGGAGACCGGCCCTGAGATCGCCAGGAAACTGAAGGACCAGGGAGTCGATATCGTACTGTGCACCGGGGGATGCGGAACCTGCCACAGATCCGCAACTATTGTTACGAGGTGCTGCGAGGCGGCCGGAATGAGCTGCTGCGTGATCGCTGCCCTTCCGCCGATCGCAAAGCAGCAGGGGGCGCCAAGGATCACAGCGCCGCATGTGCCGATCGGTTCCAACGCGGGGGAACCAAATAATATCCCGATGCAGACTGCGATCGTAAAGGAGTCTCTGGAATGGGTACGCGACTGTCCCGGATACAATCAGATAAAAGTGCTCCCGTATGAGTACAGACATAATGTTTGAGTGTCATGGAGCGGGGAGAAACCATTACGAACCGGCATGACAGCATGAAGAAAAATAATTTTACAGATTCGGATTTTTGTGCTTAAATAATACGCATAATCGAAAAGGACAGACAACGGAGTCACGAAAACGTTGTCTGTCCTTTTTGATTATTTCACATAGAAGGACAGGATCTTCAAAAAAGGAGGTAACTATTATGAAGAAGAAATTATTTTCAGTATTGTTGACTGCGGCGATGATCACAACGCTGGCGGCAGGCTGCGGAAACGGCAGCAGCAGCGGGGACGCTGCATCGTCAGAAGACAGCAGCGCGTCATCGGATTCCTCTTCGACAGAGACCGGGACGGACGGTTCGGCTGAAGGGGCTCTGAAGGGAGTATCCCTTTCCTTCGGTACGACAGCGCTTTTTGCTCCGTTTACATACTATGACGAGGACGGGACAACGCTGATCGGCTTTGATATAGATCTGGAAAAAGCGCTCCAGGATTATCTTGGATTTGAACTTGACGGAGACATCCAGGTGATGGATTACTCGGCGCTGACAACTTCCCTGGCGGAGGGAAAGCTGGATTTTGGTATGGCGGCGCTGTGTGCTACTGATGAGAGAAAAGCAGTCATGCAGTTTTCCGATACATATTGCGATTCCGGACAGGTTGTTATGATCAACAAGGAGACATCTCCCAGTGAGATCACGGATATCGATACACTGATAAACGGGGACTATACGATCGCGGTGGAAAAAGGAACAGCTTCCCACCTGTACTGCCAGAACAATGGCGTTGACGATTCACGTCTTGAAGTCCACGACACGATCACCACAGCATATGAATCCCTTGAGCAGGGCAAGGTTGACGCTGTGATCCAGGATTCGCCGAACGCTTACTACTATATCAATACAACAGACGGAACGAATCTTGAGGTTGTAGGGGATCAGTTCAATCAGGGGCAGTCGCCTTATGCGATCGCTATCTCAAATGACGCGGCGGAAAAGAACGACGGTCTGGTGGATCTTTTCAATCAGGCGCTCAAGGAACTGCAGGATAACGGGACAATGGATAAGCTGACATCCGAATGGCTTGAGTAATCTGACCGGAGAGAAAGGAAGAAAGAGAGGATTCATCTATGGATTTGAGCTTTTTAAATGTACTTCTCCCCATGCTGTTTCAGGGGTTGAAGGTCACGATCTACATTGCGGTGGTCGGTATCCTTCTCGGATTCCTTCTGGGAGCAGTGACCGGATTTGTCCTGCAGACAAACTGCAGAGTCTTAAAGGCAATCGCCGGCATCTACATCTGGGTAATACGGGCCACCCCGCTGATCGTGCAGGCGCTGTATGTATATTATGTCGTTCCGAAACTGATTGGCATTGATCTGACGAGCAATACGGCAGGTATCATAGTTATCACGGTAAACTCAGGAGCCTTTATAGCGGAGATCGTGAGAGGTTCGCTGGAAGGGATCGATCCGGGGCAGAGAGAGGCGGGCCTCTCTCTGGGCCTCACGCCCGCGCAGACCATGGTGCATATCATTATTCCGCCGGCGTTCCGCTCCATGCTCCCGGCTCTTTTTAATCAGTTTATCATTTCGGTGAAAGATACGGCCCTGCTGTCCGTGATCGTGGTAAATGAGATAACAAAACAGATCCAGAACTACGCGGCGATCAGTTTCAGGACCATAGAGGCATATACGGCAGGAGCTGTATTCTATCTTGTACTGATCTCGATCCTGATTATTTTGCAGAAACTGGTAGAACACAGGATCAGGGGGTGATATATGATGCTGAAGATCAGAAATTTGCAGAAAAATTTTGACGACCTCGAGGTTCTCAAAGATATTAATATTGATGTGGACGAAGGAGAAGTCGTATGTATCATCGGACCTTCCGGCTCAGGAAAAAGCACCCTGCTGCGGTGCATCAACCAGCTGGAAATCCCTACGGCAGGGGAGATTGAGTATAAAGGAAAGAGTGTCACAGGCGGCGAGATCAAACTGAGAGACTTCCGTGAGGAAGTAGGCATGGTATTCCAGCGGTTCAATCTTTTCCCTATGAAGACTGTTCTGGGAAATATCATGCTGGCTCCGGTCCTGACAAAACATAAGAGTAAGAAAGAAGCAGAGGAAAAAGCCATGGAGCTTCTGAGAAAAGTCGGGGTTGAGAGCAAGGCATCCGCCATGCCGGCCATGCTTTCCGGAGGTCAGCAGCAGAGAGTCGCCATTGCGAGGGCTCTGGCCATGGAACCCCAGGCGCTGCTTTTTGACGAACCGACTTCCGCACTGGATCCGGAACTTGTGGGCGAGGTGCTGGGCGTGATGAAAGACCTTGCGAAGGAAGGAATGACCATGGTCGTGGTCACGCATGAGATGGCATTCGCAAGGGATGTATCGGATAAGGTGATCTTTATGGATGATGGGTATGTGGTGGAGGAAGGGACACCGGAGGAAGTGCTCGGAAATCCGAGAGAAGAACGGACCAAAGCCTTTCTCTCCCGTTTCCTGAATTCGTGAAATATTTATATCAGACTGGGGGTAAGGCAATGCAGAAATATGTGATCACGATAACCAGAGAGTTTGGAAGCCTTGGACGGCCGATCGCGAAGCGGCTGTCAGAACTTCTGGGAATCAACTACTATGACAGGGATATTGTGGAAGCGGCGGCAAAGCGCATGAATCTGCCTGTGTCGACTCTGAGCGAGAAGGAGGAGAAAAGATCCAGTTTCTGGAAAATGCTGGTCCCTCTTGGAACGGACTCTCCGGAACAGCAGAAGAAAATCTTTGAGACTCAGACTCAGATCATCCATGAACTGGCGGCAAAGAGTTCCTGTATCATTGTCGGACGATGCGCGGATTTTGTGCTTCAGGATGAGTTGAATGCTATCCATATTTATATTTATGCGCCGTATGCGGACCGGCTTGCAAACTGTGTGGGACCGCTCGGGATGGAGAAGAGTGAGGCAAAACGCATGATCAGAGAAGTGGACAGGGCAAGATACGCCTATCATAAGCATTTTGCAAAGTACGCGCCGGGGGATCCACAGCACAAGCACATCATTATCAACAGTGCGCTGCTCGAAGTGGAGGGGACTGCCCAGGCCCTTGCCATGATCGCACGGGAGAAATTCGGAGAAACAGGACAGCTTCCTCCGGAACAGCAGGGCCGGGACGGGACGAAAGATATCGGTCCGGAGCAGGAGGCAGAAGGATGAAGAAGCCGAAACTGAGAGAATATGCATACCATATCAGGACGATTGATTCCCACACGGAGGGAGAGGCCACCCGGATCGTATATGACGGTTTCCCGGATCTTCCCGGAGAGACCATGATGGATAAAAAGAAATATCTGATGGAACATTATGACTTCCTTCGCACGGCGCTGATGCTGGAGCCGCGGGGGCACAGGGACATGTTCGGAGCACTGCTGACGCTCCCGGTCCATGAAGAGGCTGACTACGGGGTGATCTTCATGGACAGCGGCGGCTGTCTGAATATGTGCGGGCACGGAAGTATCGGGACCGCTTCCATGCTGGTTGAGACGGGGATGGTGGAGGTGCATGAGCCCTTCACGGAAGTGGTGCTGGATTCTCCCAGC
>DWVT01000166.1 GCA_019120075.1 Candidatus Mediterraneibacter excrementigallinarum | reverse complement strand
CCCTGCTCGATCATTCCCTTCACGTACAGGTTTGCGGAGTAAAAGATCAGGTGGCATGGCTGATTTAAGCGCTCCATCGCCCGGATCGCCGCAATCAGGGTCAATCTGTTAAATGTGGTCCCTTTTTCTTCCCCGGCTACCGTTCGGGTGACATCTCCGTGCGTACCAGTAAATACTAGTATGGCCGCGTATTTTCCGTCCTTCTCAATCGGTGCAATAAAGGACGTTTCTATGTAAATCTTTACCGTTTTCACTTCAAATCCTCCTGTTCAGCCGGATCATGGTGTATCTCCGGTATTTGTACCCCGTCGCCGGGTTGATGCCTTCATGGATCTTTGCTATGTAATATCCCTTCTTGGGCTTTACCTCTTTTTTCCATCTTCTAAGCTTGTCCACCGCCGGTTCCGGGAGAGGCATGTTCCGGGATGTACTGTAACTGGATTCTTTGATCCGGGGCTTCGCCGCGGTTCCATCTGTTTTCTTCTCCCGGGTGTGCTGGCTTTTGGTGATGTAGGCGGCCAACCGGGAGAAATCCTCATCGTAATACTTGCTTTTCTTCAGCTTTTCGATGTAGATCCCGCCGTGGGTCCAGGCTTCCTCCAGAATTCCAGCCGTCTCCAGAATCCCGGTGAGTATCAGATGGATATGCCATGCTCCCCGGGTCCCTCGTTCGATGTTCCGGATCCAGTAGAGCGGGCTCCCCCGCTTCCGGTATTCCTTCCGTATCCGTTCGATCAGATTCTTCCAGTGCTTTTTGGCCTGCTCCATATCTGCTGGTCTGTCCTCCACCCGGTAGGTCAGTGTCACAAAGTAATCCTCCGGGGTCATGTACTGGATCATGCGGCATTGGCACAGCCTTGCTTTGTTTGCAGCGTTGACTCGTTGCATGTCCTCTTTTGTCGGTTTCTTCTTTTTTTGCCGGGGTGTCCCCGGGGCTCCATATCTTCCGTCATGGTATTCCCCTACGATCAGGACATCCCCTCCCCTTAGTTTCATTGTTTTTCTCTTTGTTGCCATCTGCTTTCCCGTCTAACTTTAATATCTTTATCGAGTTATAAAACGGGGCGTAAACCCCCGATTTTCTTGACTTTCCCGCCCCGTAACGTTATAATAATTATGTCTAAATTTTAATATCTTTAGGGCGAAAGCCTTACCGCATCTGCCGTCAACAGATGCGGTATTTTTATAGGATCAAATATGTATTTCCGGTCTCTTCGGCTTTCTTCTCTGCATACGCTTTTGCCTCCTCGAACGTTCCCGACCTGCATTCCAGGCCATACGGATTAATCCAACGGATAATCCATATTGGAACATTCGGATTTTTTCCTCCTTTTTTCTCTTCCATTTTCCCTTTCATCTGTTATAATGGTTATATAATTCTTTTTTCCTGAGTGTCCGTGAGGTTGCCGCCTCATTTAGGGCACTCTTTTTATTTCGTGACTTCGATACGTGATCGTATCAGAGTTCTCCCGGATTACCGGCTCAGAAATCAATATTTTTCCATTCCACGCCGTAATGGTGTGGCTTCCAATGGTGATCTGCTCTTTATTTCCATAGTTTTCATATCTCCCGTATATCGCGATATCTCTGATCGGGATTCCCGTCTCCTCTGATAAGATCCTTTTCAGTTTTGTCTTTCCAAGTTTCATCCCGCTCCCTCCCTTCAGATCGGTCCCACCTGGAGAATGTAGATCATAATCGCTTGGGCAATATTAACTCCCAGCGACACGCCAAATGCGAACGCTGCTTTGCGGAGCATCCGTCGGTATTCTCTGCCTGTGACCTGGCTTTTTGTTTCCAGAATCGGCCTGCGTTCAAAATTTATTACCTGAAGTTCCGGCTGTTCCGCTTTGCTTTCTCTTGTCTCTTCCATGCTCGTTCTCCTTTCTCACATTGCTTCTCTGGCAATCCGTTCCTTCTCCTCGTCCGGTACCTGCAAGGCTTTATACAGGCCTCTCAGTTCCCGCAGCGTAAACTTCGCCGGATCCCGAATCTTCGCATACAATGTACTTTCTTTCATTCCGGCTTTTCTGGCCACTTCTGCAACGTTCGTCCGTCTGATCTCCATCTGATTCTTGATGCTACCGCGGATAATGCAGTTCTGCTCTTCTGGAATGTTTCTTACCATTGATCTTGGCATCCTATACCACCTCCTTCTCATCTGTCTGGAATAAATGATCAAGTGACTTGTCTTTCTTCTCAAGCTCTCCTATACTTTAGATACAGGCGCTGCCATGCCGAGTATTATGAAGGGAGATGTTCCGACATATGACAGATAACGAGAAACGTGCTCATGATTTAGCAATCGCGTTAATCCCATTGATGCAAAAAAGCCATAATGCACAAGTCCTAAATGGGGAACTTGCAGAAGATGACGTATTCGATGCGTATGAATACTACATGGGATGTTATAAGTCTGCGCTTGAATCTTTCAATCGCGATTTCCCAGATGGGAAATAATACTTCCACCTACAGCGATTGAATGACGGAACTCCAAGTTACTCCTAATAGCTTGGAGTTCTTTCCTTATCCGAATGAGTTCCTGCAGTATTTCTTTTAAAACTTTCACTCTTCTCACCCCGCTTTCTTGTTCCGTGTATTGATGTATTGTATTTCCCTTCTATTTCTCCTATAATTTATGTACAGGTTTCGGAATAGGTCTTGTGGTGTGCCGAGTACATAAGAAAGGAGAATACCATGGACAAGAAGGACAATAAGGAATTAGCTTTAGAAGCTGCAATCGAATTTACAAAGTCGTGGAATTCTGCGAGTAATACTGTTGCAATGAAAACCACAGATTTTGTAGATACTTTAAACCTCATTTATGATGCAATATGCAAATTAGATGAGCGCTAATGATTGGGGTTAATTTCCGTAACAACTGCCCTCGCTTCTGCCAACTTTGCCAGGGCAGTTGCCAAATTGCTTATGTCATCACTTCGATATCCTTTTTCTTTTGTCGATACTTCTTCCTTGATTTCATCACAAATAATCCGCATCACTTCTTCTAGTTGTTCTTTCATTTTCATTCCACCTCCTTCTCATCTGTTTGGAATAAATAATCAAGCGACTTACTATTGGAAAAATCTTTCATTTTATGATAAAATTTTTTCATAAATGAACGAAAGAAGGTTTTAGCATGGGGAAACCAATCCCAATAAAGATTTTTCCGCAAATTTCTGTCGACAGCGGAAATTATGCATTTTTAGAAGATTCCCAAAATAATACTCATTTTGTAATCTCATCACTGCTCCACGTTATGAGCAGCAAACTTCCTATAGGGAGTGTACCCCCAACCCAAATTTCTTTTTCCGAAGACAAGGAGAATCCTATTTGTGATCGTATGTCTGGACGTATAATTTTAACCGTCGATCCTAGCACATGGAATCAACTTACATACCAACTTTCCCATGAAATGTGCCATCGTGTCATCCCCAACGAAGTAGTTAAAAATCTACGTTGGTTGGAGGAATCTATCTGTGAACTTTCTTCCTACTTTTTTCTTCCAGCCCTTACGAAATACTTGCGCGGAAATAAACGTATTTTGAAAATGGCCAAAAGCAACCGCCCCTATTACCCCGAATTCAAAAAGTATGTTTCTTCAAATCGCAAAAAAGCTAAACATATGGATTTATCCTCCTTTGCTTCCGAGACGCCTTCCGGTGAATTACAGTTACTTATAAACAACTGTGAGCTCAGAGAGAAAAATGCGTATATTGCAACTAGCCTGTTACCCGTTTTCAGCAAGTATCCTCGCACCTGGCATGCGGTACCTTTTTTATGCGATCTTAGTCCTGATCTTTCTCTTGAAGCTTCTTTAAAAGAATGGATAGAACTCTCTCCGGAAGAGTGTCGTACTGGTTTGCGAAAGATTGCAAAGATATTTGGGATAGAACTTCCTCAAAAGTAGCCAATGGATTCCAATCGTAATACGGTACGAGACCATACCACTCCGGCCACAATGTAGCAATTTCTGATATGGCGCGTCCAAGTTTTCCTGCTAAGCTTAGTCGTGCCATACTGATTATGCACTCTTCCTTTGTCATTACATATCCTTTCTGCCCAGGCTCTCCAGTCCAGCTCATTACTCACACCTCCCATACCTTATCAATATGCCTTCTTTCTATATTGTTTACACCACCTCCTTATCGCCTGTTTTTTCGGCGAAATCCCGTGGATCAACCCCGAGGAAAATGCATACCGCTACGAGTTCTCTTGCTTTCAGCTGTCTTTCGCTATTTTCATTAAACAGGCTATTATACAAAGACATATAAGAAATTCCTGTCTGTCTTGACATGTCCGACAGATTGATCGCTCTTCCTTTTATGTATCTGGCAAGGTTATCTTCTAAGGACATATCGCTTATCGCTCCTCTCTGATATAATATTTTTACTGGTCGCAAATCGTCCTCCGGAAGGAGGTGATACCTACGAAGAAATACACCAGTTCATACGAAGAAGTGAAAAAACTTCTAAAAGATGGATACAAGATTGTTTCAATCGCGTATTTTGTAAGCAACCCTGTTCCGTCTTACATTATGGAGAAGTAATTCTCCGGTAACCGTACACCATCGCTCCAATGCGACCCGTATAACGAATATTTCGTTATGTCTATATACTAATATCGATTTATTCGTTTGTCAATATGTTTTAACGAGTTTTTCAATATTTTTATTGACTTGTTAAAATGTTTCGTTATAATAGGGATTAAAGGGAGGTGTTTGTATGGCGAGCAAAGAATTTTCAAAAAAATTAAAAGAATTACGCCTTCGTGCCGGTTTTTCTCAAAAACAAGTATATGAACACTTTAATATACCACAATCAACATTCAGCTCATGGGAAGTAGGAAAATCTGAACCATCCGGCGATATGCTACTAAAACTATGTGAATATTATGATTGCGATATGCTGAAAGAATTTTCACAAGAGAACAGTTCTGGAATTACATACGAAGAATTAGAAATAATAAAAAAATACCGTGATCTCGATGAACACGGCAGAGAGATGGTGGACATCGTTCTTGAAAAGGAATATGAACGATCAAAGGCTCTGGCAGAGCAGGTATCTGATAACATTGTAGAAATTCCGTCTCATCTGCAAGTCAACGCCGCCCACCACTCAAAAGGAGAGTTCACGGAGGAAGAGCGGAAAGAAGATGAGGATATGTTAGATTGAGTCCGATTTATTGGACATTTTATATGTTACAATCAGGTCGGAGGTGTTGACAATGAAATATGATGTTTTATTGAATGATGCCAATACTGAGGGACTCAGAATAAAAGAACGTCCTTTTCGCACATATGACGGGCGCATAAAAGGGAATAACATATATCTCAGGAAAGATATGAATACTGTTGAAAAGACATGCGTTCTTGCGGAAGAGCTTGGGCATCATTACACATCCGTTGGAAATATCCTTGATTTGAATGATGTCCGCAATCGAAAGCAGGAGCGTCAGGCTCGTCTGTGGGGATACAACAAGCTGATCGGGCTGACCGGCATTATATCAGCGTTCCGCGCTGGCTGCCAGAGTCGTCATGAAATCGCAGAGTTTTTGGATGTAACAGAAGAATATTTGCAGGAATGTATTGACTGCTATCGAGATAAGTACGGAGTATACGCTATAGTTGACAATTACATAATTTACTTCATACCGAATCTGGCAGTCATGGAAAAGATATAACCGCTGCGGCGTTTATATATGTGGTGTTTCTCGAGGATAGAGAGGAGATTTTGTTTTGAGTAAAAATGCTTTAGAGCGACTTGCAGACGGAAATAGATTACCGATATTGTTCGTGGGATCCGGTATTTCTAAAAGATATCTTTACAAATACCCTGATTGGAACGGACTTTTGGAAATGGCCTTTAGGAAATATAATTCTGATATATTTCAACTTCGTAAGCATAAAGACTCGCTTATCAGAAAAGGGTTATCCGATTTTGAAATTAACACTAAGCTTGCTACTATAATAGAAGACGAGTTTAATGCTGCATTTTTTGACAGAAAAATTAAACTTAACATTGGTAACTCTAAAAATCCTAATTGGGTACGAAAAGGTATTTCTCCATTTAAGATGTATCTCGCTTCTTATTTTAAAAAGGCGGTTCTTTATAATCGAGAAGATCTGCGCTTAGAGTTAGAAAAATTCAGACAGCTAAAAACTAAAATTTCCGCTGTTATAACAACTAATTATGATTTGTTTTTAGAAAAAGAAATTTTTCCTGATGATTACGCTGTTTTTGTGCGCCAAAGCGATTTGTTCGGGTCTGATGTTTATAATATAGCCGAAATATATAAGATACATGGTTCAGCTACGGATGCCAATTCAATTGTAATTACTGAAGCTGACTATAAAGCTTTCAATGATTCCCGGAAATTAATTATCGCTAAAATGCTGACACTCTTTTCGGAATCACCCATTGTTTTTCTAGGCTACTCCTTTACTGATGAGAATATACAATCGATTATTGTAGATTTCTTAAGTTGTTTATCAGATAACCAACTTGAAAATATTCGTGATCATTTTATTTTTGTCAGCTACAAAAAACATGAATCCAATTTATTAGAAATTCATCGTACAGTCACAACTGCATCCGGAGACGATATACCTATCACAGAGATATCCACTGATAATTTTGGTCTCGTTTATGAAATTCTTAATCGTATAACGCCCGCAATTTCTCCTGCTAAAGTCAGGGAAACAAAACGTGTTATCAAAAGCATAGTTGATGCTAGTATTACTTCTGCTCAGGCAGAGTCTGTCATTGTTGGAATAGATGATTTAAGTCAAGTAGATTTGTCATCTAAACCATTAGCGATTGCCATTGGATACAAAGAAAATATTTTGAACAAATTTGGATATGGCCTTTTTGAAGATGATTTAATATTTGAAGATATATTATATGACAATAAGAATTTCGATTCTGATTCGATGTGCATTGATCGTTTCAAATCGATTCCATATACAAGGCTATTACCTGTATTCAAATATGTAAAAAATGCTTCTGTATCGCCAATCGTTGGAAGCAAATTGGACATTTATGTAAAAAAGCATGACAGCATAGATAAAATCATTTCAAAAAAGGTTGAAAAAACGTTGAGCACTGTTCCTACGTATAGCAGTTATGCGGATGTAATGTCTGAAGTCGAAAAAGTACCTAATGTTCAAAAGAAAGCTGGTTTAATTTTAAAAAATATACAAAATTTAGACATTGACCAAATCCGAGCTTCCTGCAAATTAATTTTTGAATATAATCGCGAAGAAGCTATGAAATCCACGCATTTTAAACGCTGTGTTATGTATTTGGATTTTCAGGAGAATTATTATACAAAAGAAAAAAGCCAATAAACCTTTTTTGGTACACACCAAAAACATTACTGACTTTTTTCTTAAAATATTACGAACACTTAATATTATGTGTTCTTTACATTATTACTACTAATCCAGAATTTTATTCTTAAATTCTTTTCGATTAGTAAGATTATACTACACCCGATAAATTGGAATGTCAATAATTTTTGTGTTAATAACTTTGTACTTATCCACATAATGTGAATAATTTTTATAATATAATATGTTTTATTGACGTCTACAAAACAGTCTAAATAGTAAAACCGCCCGGTACTGGTAATACCGAACGGCTTAATACATATCCGAAGATATGCATATCTGTGACAGGAATATTGTATCATCTTCGGGGCATCCAAACAATCCAGAACATCCGTTCAGATTCTGGCTGTTATTTTAATAGAAGGAGATGATATTATGCCAAAGGTCAAGAAACTTCCGTCTGGCTCCTGGCATTGTCAGGTCTACAGCCATACGGAAAAAACATGGAACCCTGACACAAAATCGTGGGATGAGCATCGTGTTTATGAGTCATTTACCGGATATGACAAAAAAGCTGTGCAGGCACAAGCGGCGCTGTTTGCTCACGAAAAGAACCGGATGAAACGCCCGGACCGGATCAAAGTGATCGAGGCGGTCCAAAAGTACATTGATTCTAAGGATGGCGTCTTGTCACCGGCAACAATCCGGGGATACCAGAGCATTCTGCGAAACTATCTTGACGACATCAGTCAGATTGAACTGCGGGACCTGACATCAGAAGACCTGCAGCTCTGGATCCGTAAGCTTTCCGTTGGGCGCACTCCGAAAACAGTCCGCAATATATACGGATTGATCTCTGCTACCTTGGATATGTTTATGCCTGGATCTCATTTCTCTGTATCACTACCACAAAACCAGCGGAAGAAAC
The DNA here is from genome assembly GCA_019120075.1 of Candidatus Mediterraneibacter excrementigallinarum. Lineage (GTDB taxonomy): Bacteria > Bacillota > Clostridia > Lachnospirales > Lachnospiraceae > Mediterraneibacter > Mediterraneibacter excrementigallinarum. The sequence continues at coordinate 14,696 of DWVT01000166.1, read as the reverse complement.
TATACACTCCGTCAGATGCAGATGTAAAACGCCTGCTCCAGCATGTTCAGGGGAAGGAACTTGAAATCGCAATCCTGCTTGCTGCATTCGGTCCGATGCGCCGCGGAGAAATCTGCGCCCTCACTGATCAGGATATCGTCGGAAATACAGTATATGTCAATAAAGTGTATGTTTTGGACAAAGATAATAATTGGGTCCTGAAACATTCACCTAAAAACGACTCCAGTAACCGCATCATTGTCATGCCAGACTTTGTAATTGATCGGATCGGTGGGATTGAGGGAGAAATTGTTATGGCAACCCCCGGACAGATATCCAGTCGCTTCAACAGAGCAATCCGCTTTTCCGGGCTACCGCATTTTCGTTTTCACGATCTTCGGCATTACTGTGCTTCCATCCTGCACGCCATGAATATCCCAGACCAATACATAATGGCACGTGGCGGATGGGCAACTGATAACGTTATGAAAAGGGTGTATTTCGGAGAAATATCCGACGAAGCATCTAAATTTAACAAGAAAATTATGGATCATTTTTCAAATCTGCAAAGTGACATGCAATATGAAATGCAAAACGGAATTTCGCAAACCCACTAAATACGCGGTTTATAGCGGTTTAGTGAGTCTGTTCGAATCCCGTATACTCCAGCAAAAAGCAGGATTTGGATCTTATCCATGATTCTGCTTTTTCTCATTTGTAAAGGAGAAAAACAGATGAAATACAAAAATATTATCTTTGATTTCGGAAACGTCATCGGACGGTTTGACGGCCGCTATATCCTTGAACACTTCTGCTCCTCCGAGGAAGACTACCGGATCCTCTCCGGCGCCATCTTTCCTCGCTGGCCTGACCTGGACAAGGGTACAATTGACTATGATTCCAATATAGAAACTGTCGCCTCTGAAGTTCCGGACCGGCTGAAGGAAAATGTGCGCACCTTTTTCAAAGACTGGCCTAAATATGTAGATCTTCTCCCCCAGACGACCGCTTTTATCAAGGAGCTGAGAGAAACGGATGCAAATATCTACCTGCTCTCCAATGCCTCCACCTATTTTGCAGAATGGTTCTCCGGCAGAGAGCCCATAAAAGACTTTGACGGTATCGTCTTTTCCGCGCCGTTGAAAATGGCAAAACCCGAACCAAAAATATATAACTATCTTTTCAGACAATTTCACCTGGATCCTGAAGACTGTTTCTTTATCGATGATCTGGAGGAGAATATATTAACAGGAAAATCACTCGGAATGGACGGAATTGTATTTACAGGTGATATAGAAGAAGTGAAAAAGGCGATTGAATTCTGAATCTTCTGATTTTTTATATTAAAAGGTGCCGTGTACCTTCGCGAAGGTACACGGCACCTTTTAATGATTATTGTCTGACAATTTAGAGATTCCTGACCTTAAACTCCCTCTGGGCTTCCCGTTTCTGATCTTTTTTGGCGATATCCGCCCGCTTATCATACAATTTCTTTCCTTTTGCCAGACCGATCTCTACTTTGACAAGACTTCCGCTGAAGTAGACCTGAAGGGGCACCACTGTGATTCCCTGTTCTTTCATCTTGCCGAATATCTTATCTATCTCTTTTCTGTGAAGAAGGAGTTTTTTCACACGGAGCGGATCCTTATTAAAGATATTTCCTTTCTCATACGGGGAAATATGCATCCCGTAGATAAACATCTCGCCGTCCTCCACGCGGATAAAAGCCTCCTTGATACTGCATTTTCCCATCCTCAGTGATTTTACCTCTGTGCCGTGGAGCACGATCCCCGCCTCATATTTCTCCAGAATAAAATAGTCATGATACGCTTTTTTATTGTTCGCGATAAGTTTTTTCTCTGTCTTTCCCATGATAAATCCAACCTCTATATGATCTCAAAATTGACCGTCCTCTGTATCCTGTCGGCATCCGTCACGCGGACATTTACCTTCTGTCCCAGTTTATATGTTTTTCCGGTATGCTCGCCGACAAGTTCATACCTCTCCTCAGCCAGTTCATAATGATCGTCCTTCATATCCGCCACATGGACAAGTCCCTCTATCGTATTCGGCAGTTCCACATAGACGCCCCATTTTGTCACTCCGGATATCACGCCCTCGTACTCTTCCCCGATACGCTTCTGCATATATTCCGCTTTCTTCAGCTTCACCACTTCGCGCTCTGTCTCCTCTGCGGTACGCTCCCTGCTGCTGCACTGGGCTGCAACTTCCGGAAGGATCTTCTCATAATGGCTGATCCTTTCTTCATTCAGGCGTCCCCGCAGGTTTTCCTTGATGATCCGGTGGATCTGAAGATCCGGATACCGTCGGATCGGCGATGTAAAATGAGTATAATATTTTGCCGCGAGCCCGAAATGCCCCGTATTCTCCGTCGTATACCGCGCCTGTTTCATGGACCGCAGCGCCAGCCTGCTGATCATCGGCTCTTCCGGCGTCCCCTCCACTTTTCCAAGCAGTTTCTGTATCTCCTTGGGCCTGACCTCATTGCGTATATGGATATGGTATCCGAAATTATTGATAAACGCGCCGAGCTGCCTCATCTTCTCCTCGTCGGGAGCCTCATGAGTCCGGTACAGAAACGGCAGTTCTCTCCAGAAATACTCTTCCGCCACAGTCTCATTGGCGAGGAGCATAAAATCCTCAATGATCCTGGTCGCGGCATTCCTTTCATACGGCTTGACAGACACCGGGTGCCCGTCCTCATCCAGCTCGATCTTTGTCTCAGGGAAGTCAAAATCAATAGATCCCCTTTGCCCTCTCTTTTCTCTTAGGATTCCGGAAAGTTCGCTCATCATCCTGATCATTGGGATAAACTGTTCATTTTCCTTCAGCGCCTCTTCCTCCCCGTCAAGCATCTTTGCCACCCCGTTATAACTCATCCTGCGGTCAACTTTCACGACCGATTCCGCGATCTCGTGGTCAGTCACTTCCCCGGACGGACTCACAGTCATAATGCAGGATAGGGCGAGCCTGTCCTCGCCTGCATTCAGAGAGCAGATACCGTTGGAGAGTTTATGGGGAAGCATCGGGATCACACGGTCGGCAAGATAAACGCTGGTCCCCCGCTTCAGCGCCTCCCGGTCAAGGGCGCTCCGCTCCTGCACATAATTTGCCACATCGGCGATATGCACTCCGAGGATATAATTTTCCCCATCTTTGTACACCGATACCGCGTCATCCAGATCCTTCGCATCCTCGCCGTCAATAGTGACCATCATCCACTCTCTTAAGTCTTTGCGCCCCTGCCGGTCCGCATCGCTTACTTCTTTCCCGACCCTCACAGCCTGGTTGAGCACTTTTTCCGGGAATTCAGTGGGAAGGTCATAATCCTTTACAATAGACAAGATATCTGCCCCCGGGTCATTGAAGTGTCCGATGATCTCCACGACATGCCCCTCCGGCTTCATATGCTCTCCGCCGTAGGAGGTCAGTTCTGCCACTACTTTATGTCCCGTAACCGCCCCCATCGCCTTGCCCTCCGGGATATAGATATCTGTCAGGTATCTCTGGTTATCCGGGCGTACAAAGCCAAAGTTTTTACATTGCTCGTAAAGCCCTACTACGCGCGTCACGCCATGGGACAGGATTTTTACCACCCTTCCCTCTTTTCTTTTTCCCTCCGGCGCACGCAGGATGACATATTCTACTTCATCCCCCTGGAAAGCTCCGTTCATGTTATCTTCTGATACGAAAACATCCTCTCCGCCTTTTTCCGGTGTGATGAACCCAAAGCCCCTCGGGTTGGCCTGAAAAATCCCTTTCAGTCTTTCTGCCTGGCCCTTACTGTATTTCCCTCGTTTTGAAAGAGAGATCTTCCCCTCCTCAACAAGAGCGTCAAGTATCTCCTTCAGTTCTTCCCTCTGTTCCCTCGGTATCTGGAGAACGACCGAGATTTCCTTGATCTTCATAGGCACATACAGCTCGTCACAGATAAAATCATATATAACTTTTTTTCTCTTCTCAAATGTCTGATCCATACTCTTCTCCCTTACGGGAAATATTCCAGAACAGTTTTCCCGTTTTTACTCTATAAAGAAGAAAAACACTCTATCCGCATCGCATAGAGTGTTTTTTGTTCTTTATTATCTTCTGATATGTGCCCTGTCATGCACAGACTGCTCACCTTACTGAAACACACTGAGATTCAGCACGACCGCCAGCACCATAAAAAGTATTGCGATAACCCTAGTCGCTTTCACAAGGGCGCCTTCCATGGAACGTCCTTTGTTCTGTCCCCAGTATGTGTCTGCCGCTCCGCTGATCGTCCCAAGGCCTGCAGACTTTCCTTCCTGTAAAAGAATGATCGCGGACAGTGCAATACAATCTATAACAAAGATAATGGTTAAGACAATTCTCAAAATATCCATTTTAACACCTCCTGCGGATAAACCAAAGATATTTTAGCACAGTTATCCACAGTTTGCAACAATCCGCTTAAAAGATCCCGAATATCTTTTCCCGGAACGAATCGTAAAGCGAATCGTAATCCGTATATTTGATCTTACTGTCTTTAAACCTTTTTCCCCACTCATCGCATAGATGGTCCGCGATCAGCGTGGCATCCTCATGGCCTGTCAGCAGGAGCACCGGGAAAACATAGTAGATCATGAAGAAATTGAGATCAAGCTGCAGGCATCCGTCGATCTTTTTCTTTTTTGCAGACTGGAATTTCTTCTCAACACAGTCTGCAAAATTCCTGGCGATCTCGTCCGCCGCGCTTTCCTTATCCGCTGAATTTTCAGTGAGGCTGGTCATCTCATTAAAATAATGGCCGTATCTTTCCTGAAACACCCCCATATTTTCTTTATATGAAGCTTTCTTCAGTTTTTTCATCATCGGCTTCATATCTTCAAACATAACTTCCACATGGTCCAGCATATATCTTCCTCCGTCTGTCCTTAATCTAATCTGTGACTACGCCCTTCTGAAGCATGATATTCGCATAGAGGGCTGATTCTCCTGTCGCAATGATCGCATAGGCTTTCTTCGCTTCCTCATAAAAAGCAAATCTCTCGATATTTCCTACGACTGCATCGCCTCTGTCGTCGTACTTGCGGATGATCTCCTTGTAAGTATCCCAGATCGGCGTCTCTACGTTATCCCCTGGCATGACCTCCATCAGATTTACCGGATGCTCAACGTAGGTATCCAGCGGGAAGACCTGAAGGATCGCGTCAAGAAGTTCAGGCACTCCGTGTCCGTCGCAGCGGATCACGATTGCGTCTTTCCCCATGGATTCTGCCGGGAAGTTCCCGTCCGAGATCACAATCCTGTCACTGTGCCCCATCTCAGCAAGCACCATCAGAAGCTCTGGCGATAAAATTTTCGGAATTCCTTTTAACATTTTTCCATCCTCCTCATTATAATATTTTTTCTTTTAAAAAGGAACCGGGAATTTTCCCGATTCCTTTCTCTTTCAGACCGTCCTCTTAGGGCTGGTCCATATGCACGTTTTTTAATAAACCGTCATTCCGCTGCGATTAGTCGTACAGGTTCGGAGCGATCTCTTCGTCGTTCATCGTCTCTGCATCATACCAGTAGCTGTCTGTAGCGATATCAGATACTTCTTTGCCTTCGCAGTAGTCGTACAGAGCGTGGATAGCAAGGTTACCCTGGTCAACAGGAGCCTGTGTAACAGCACCGATGAGTGTTCCGTCTGCAACTGCAGCTTTCAGTGTAGCACCTGCATCGAATCCGACACCAACGATTCCTTCGTCCGGTGTAGCTGCGAGTACGCTCAGGTTCTGGTTAGCTGTGAGGACACCCTCTGCTGTAACCTGGTTGGAACCGAAGATAGCGATCGTATCTTCTTTGTTCATGATGTTGGAAGCCTCTGTAGCTGACAGCTCAACTGTTGTCTGAGCCGGAACTGCCACTTCGATGATAACGTCAGCGGATCCCTCGTCGCCATTGTTCTCAACCTGGTCTACATAGTACTGGTTTCCGATAACAGCAACTGTCTTTCCGTCAGCCTCGATGAGCTCTTTCATCTTGTTGATGAATCCCATACCACGTCCGGAGATATTTGCTGAAGTTGCATCCTGGTTGACTTCACCGATCCTCACCTGGCCGGAAGCATTAGCGATCGCGTCTTTGATAACAGGATACATGTTCTCTGCTGCAACAGCACCTGCAGACTCGTTGTCTGTAGCGATCGTTGCGATAACAGATCCCTCGGGAGCATCCGGCACACCTGTATCGAAGCAAACTACCGGGATTCCTGCGTCAAGCGCATCCTGCAGTGAAGGAAGGACAGCGCTCTGGTCATTTGCCGCGAGAGCGATTCCGTCCGGAGCCTGGCTGATCGCGTTGTTCAGCATGTTAACCTGGTCAGCGATATCGGACTCTGCGTTCGGTCCTGTTGTGTTGATGTCTACGCCGAGTTCGTCTGCCGCTGCATCAATACCTGTGATAGCTGCCTGCCAGTATGTAGACTGGAAACTCTTAACTACGACTTCAAAGTGATAGTCTCCGCCGCCTGAGCTGCTGTCTTCTGCCGCAGCGTCAGTGCTTTCTCCTGATGAAGCTGCGTCGTTTCCGCCGCCGCATCCTGCAAGTAATCCAGCTGCCATACATCCGCCGAGTAATACTGCTAAAACTTTCTTTTTCATACTTTCAAATCCTCCTGAAAATAATTTTTTCGGTCATTTCGGAAAAGAGTTCCCATCCGTGCGCCCGCCGATGTATGGATACCGTGCATATATCCGTACATTCCACCCGAATCGCATAGCGGCTTTCCCTCTCTCCCCGGCATGCCGGGCCTTTTTTGTTGCTCTATAGTAACAGCCGGCAGTTTTTACTGCGCCGCAGCCCCGGCTGTTATCTATCTTAAATTATGGTCAACGGCCCTCTTCTTTTTTCCTCTTCAGGATATCGAACAGTACGGCCGCGATCAGCACGAAACCTGTAATGATCTGCTGCCAGTTCGCCGTCAGGCCGATGAACGGAAGCCCTGTCTTAAGGAGACAGATAACGAAGACGCCTATCAGGGTACCGGTGATGCTTCCGACAGCACCGGACATTGATACGCCCCCTACGATCGCGCCGCCGATCGCGTCAAGCTCAAAGCCTGCGCCGCTTCCCGGCTGGACCGTCGCGAAGATCGCGGAGTATGCGATCGCTGCAAGCCCTGCAAAAAGACCGCAGATCACATATGCCATGATGTGATAGAACTTAACGTTGACACCCGAAAGCCTTGTCGCTTCCTTGTTGCTTCCGATGGCCCTTGTGTAGCGCCCCATCTTTGTATGGTTCAGCACAAAGCTCATGACGATAACAAGAAGGATGATCCAAAGGAACCCGATCGGAATATTCTGTCCGCCGACCTGGATCTTAAAGATGCTTCTGAACCATCCGCCCGGTGCTGTCGCCGTGGGCCACGGTATTCCGTAACCGCCTACGATGAACGCCCCGAAACCTCGGGTGATCATGCAGGTACAAAGCGTTGCCAGGAACGCAGGAAGATCCATCAGCGCCACCAGGCAGCCGTTGATCACGCCGAAGATAACTCCCATAAGGACTGTCACCAGCATACCTGCGCCTACCGGCCATCCCTGATGCACGATCAGATAACCTCCGATCAGTGAATAACAGATCAGACCTGTTCCGATGGAAAGGTCAACCCCTGCCGTCAGGAGCGGGAATGTAACTCCGATCGCCATCAGCGCGATATAGTAGGAGTAGTCAAGGATACTGACCACTGTTGTATATTTTCTGAATCCCGGGCTCATTGCACAGAAGAAGATAAACATTACAATGACGAGGATCAGGACGATAAACTTCTGTCCGCCCATCCTGTCAATGAACGATCTGTTCGTGCCGGCCGTATTACTTACCGATTTATTTGCCATCACGTTTTCCTCCCTAATTTATCTCTCTCGTAGCCATGTTCATGATATTTTCCTGCGTAGCTTCGGAAATATCCAGCTCGCCCGTTTTCTTTCCTTCGCACATTACAACGATCCTATCGCTCATACGTAAGATCTCGGTCATTTCAGAGGAAACCATGATAATGGCTTTTCCTTCTGCCGCAAGCTGGTTCATCAGCTTATAGATCTCATTCTTCGCTCCGACGTCGATACCTCTTGTCGGCTCGTCGAAGATCAGGATATCACAGTTCCTTGTAAGCCATTTTGCGATGACCACTTTCTGCTGGTTACCACCGGAGAGGTTGACGACAAGCTGGTCGACGCCCGGCGTCTTTGTCGCAAGAGACTCAACAAATTTCTGCGCAACCTCGCACTCTTTCTTCTTGTCGATGAATGGTCCGTTACAGAACTCGTCCAGATCCGCCATCGTAGTGTTCTCGGCAACTGTCTTCTGGACAACGATACCAAAACGTTTTCTGTCTTCTGACAGATATCCGATCCCGCATTTAACTGCATCCTCCGGGCTCTTGATAGTAACTTTCTTCCCATTCACATAGATATCGCCGCTGTCGATCGGGTCCGCCCCGAACAGCGCCCTCATAGTCTCTGTACGGCCTGCGCCCATCAGTCCTGAGAAGCCGAGCACTTCTCCTTTATGGAGCTCAAAGCTGACATCCTGTACCATCTTTCCTGCGTTCAGGTGGTCTACCTTGAGAACGACCGGCGATCCCTTCGGAGTCATGTTCTGCGTCTTCGGGTCCTCATAGATGACACGTCCTACCATCATGTTGATGATATCGTCTTTTGTGGAATCTTTTGTGATCAGCGTTCCCACATAAGCGCCGTCTCTCATGACCGTAACGCGGTCTGTAATGACTTTGATCTCATCCATACGGTGAGAGATATATACAATGCCGAGTCCCTGGTCGCGGAGGTCGCGTATGATCTTGAACAGCTCTTCAATCTCTGCCTCTGTCAGCGCCGCCGACGGCTCATCGAAAATAATGACTTTGGCTTTATGGGAAATCGCCTTTGCGATCTCACACATCTGCTGTTTTCCAACAGTCAGCCTGCTCATCGTCTCTTTCGGGTCAATGTCAATGTGCATCCTGTCGAAAAGTTTTTTCGCTTCCTCATTCATCTTCTTGTCGTCGATACGGATGCCTTTCTTAAACTCTCTCCCGATGAAGATATTCTGTGCTACAGTCAGATGCCCCAGCATGTTCAGCTCCTGGTGCACGATAACGACGCCCGCATCCTGAGCTTCACGTGTATTGTGGAATTCTACTTCTTTTCCTTCATATGTAATCGTACCGGAATCTTTCTTGTAGATACCTGTCAGCACTTTCATAAGCGTTGACTTCCCGGCACCGTTCTCTCCCATCAGCGCGTGTACTTCACCTTTTCTGACTTCCAGATCTACATGGTCCAGTGCATGAACACCGGGGAAAGACTTGTCGATTCCTTTCATTGTTAATATAACTTCGCCCATATTCTTTACCCTTGCCTTTCTCAATCACACTTCCTGATTTTCATGTATCGCCGTCAATTCTTTCTGCGTCTTGCGACAACATCCGCAAATACCGCAACGATAACGATAATACCTGTGATGATAAGCTGAAGATTCTTATCAAGACCAAGAGCCATAATCCCTTCCTGCAGAAGAGAAATAATGAACACGCCAATGATCGTACCGCTGATGGATGCTAGGCCGCCTGCCATTGAGGTTCCGCCCATAACGCATCCTGCGATCGCTTCGTTGTTGTACTGGTCGCCGTAACCGGGCTGTACTGTCGTATAAGCAGCTACATAGAAGATCGCCGCGATCCCGACCAGAAGGCCGCAGAGGATATATGCGGACATCTCCCATTTCTTTACGTTGACACCGGAGAGCCTTACCGCTTCTTTGTTGCTTCCAAGAGAAAGGATATAACGTCCCATCTTCGTCTTGTTGAGGATAACCGCGCAGATGACTGCTGCGACCAGAAGGATGATAAGCCCCATCGGGATACCGCCCATTGTCACGATATTCCTGAACCATCCGCCGTCTGCCCCTGTCTGCGGCCAGCTCACTGACTGCGTTTTTGTAAAGACGGACGCAAGGCCTTTTGCAATGTTCATACTCGCGATCGATGTGATAAACGACGGTACGTTCCAGTAAGCTACCAGATATCCGTTAAAGATACCGAACGCGATCCCGACTACCAGGCTGATGATAAGAGCCGCCGGCATCGGAATACCGTTCACGGTGAAGCTGAATCCTGCCATCAGCGCACAGCAGAACATGACCGGACCGATGGAGAAATCGATTCCTCCCGTTGCGATCACGAATGTAACTGCCAGTGATAAAAATCCCAGGAAATACGCATAGTTCAGGGCACTTAAGATTCGGCGTGTCCCCAGGAAAGCGCCTCCTGTCAGGATACAGAACAGAGCGTACATCAGCAGTAAAACGATGCACAGCACGATCCTGTTAAATCCTACCTTTTTAACCAAAGGAATTTGTTTGATACTTTCCACTTTTCTTCCTCCCATCTTCTGTTTAGATGCTTTGTTCTGATTCATGGTGTCTCACTTGTTATTTTGATTCCCCCATTCCTCATCTTCGCGTAACGGTTCGCTTTTCCCTATTTGTTTTTTCAGCTGTTTTTTCAGGCAACTTTTACATATTTTAAAAGCGTCCATCAGCTTTATAGTCAAAATTATACAACCACAAAAGATTAATGTCAATCAATCCAGCGGTTTTTAGAGCGAAACGGTTCGCTTTCGTTAGATTGACTATTTATCCGCTGTTTTTCCGCTGATTTCAGCAGTTTTTTTGTGCAATTTTCCCATTTTTCTGCAACATCCTGATCGAGTCGCCTTTTCTCAGTCTGGCGCTGAAACTGATGCACAGAGCCGGCCCTTCTTCCTCCCGCGAAATCCTGTTCAGCAGCATGTCCACCGCCTTCTCACACATCTGCTTCATGGGCTGTACCACAATCCACATTTTAGGCTGTACCACGCCTGTCATCACCAGGTCATCAAACCCGATCAAAGAGATATCCTCCGGACAGGAGTTGCTGGATTCATTCACTGCCATGATCCCTCCCAGCGTTGTCTCATAATTCCCCATAAAGACCGCTGTAGGCGGTTCCGGAAGTTCCAGAAGTTCTTTCATGCCCCGGTATCCGAGTTCAAAAGAATGTTTCCCCATCCTCAGATACTCGTCTCTTACATCCAGTCCCGCTTCATTCATTGCCTCCCTGAAACCTTTTTCCCGTTCCAGTCCCGTATACTCCACTTTGGATCCGATCATCCCTATTTTTCTGTGGTTGTTTCGTATCAGTTCCCGCACGGCGCGGAATGCCGCGGTTCTGTTGTCGATCTTCACGCAGTCATACTCCTCATCCCGGAACGCCCGGTCGAGAAGAACGATCGGAATCCCGGCCTCTTTCGCAGGCTGGAGGAAAGCACTGTTCAGGCTCACTGCCAGGACGATGATCCCGTCAACTTTTCTGTTCATAAGAAACTGGAGATTTTTCTCCTCCAGCTTCTCGTCATTGCAGGAATCACAGATCAGCATTCCGTATCCCCGTTTGTGGAGCTGAAGTCCCAGGTGATGAAGCATCTTTCCCACAAAAAGGCACTCTATATCATAGACGAGAACACCTACAATCCGCGTCTTATTTGTCACCAGCCCTCTCGCGAGTTCATTCACCTCATAGTGAAGCGCTTCGATCGCTTCCTCGATAAGCGCCTTATTCTGAGGCAGTACATTCCCTCCATTGAGATATTTCGAGATTGTTGCAAGTGATAATCCTGTTCTGTTTTTTATGTCTCGAATTGTCGCAGCCATAGCTTTGTTACTCCTTCCAGGGAGCAGCGTACCGTTTTGTGCATTTTCGCCAATGCAACTGTTGTTTTAATTAAAACACACAGCACTTTGACAAGTCAAGCTTTTTAGACCAGGATCTTTTTAAATCTTTCATATGCCTCATCCCATTTTTCTTTGTCCTGAGGCTCATAAACCTTAATATCCTGCGACCGTTTGATGATCTCTCTCGCTTCAGACAGTGAAGCTATATCTCCGGAAGCCATGAGCTGAAGCGCTACATTTCCAAGTACAGTCGCCTCTACCGGTCCTGCGCTTACTCTGCATCCACATGCATTTGCGGTAAACTGACAAAGCAGAGCGCTCTGTGTTCCACCGCCCACCATATAAACAGTCTTATAATCTTTACCTGTACAGTCCTTTATCTCTTCCATCGCATGGCGATACTTCATTGCAAGACTTTCATTGATGCAGCGCACTACTTCGCCAATGGTCTGCGGCACAGGCTGTCCTGTTCTCTCGCAGAACGCGCGGATTCTCGAAGGCACATCTCCGGCCGGCGTAAATTCCGGCGCGTCCGGATCAATGAACGATCTCAGCGGTTTGGCTTCTTTCGCCATGATCTCCAGTTCTCCGAAACCGTATTCCTGTCCTTCCCGGATCCACTGTCTGCGGCTTTCCTGAATGCACCATAACCCGATGATGTTCTTCAGGAAAGAAATCTTTCTCCCGTATCCACCTTCATTTGTAATATTATAATATTCAGATTTTTCATTGATGATCGGCTCCGCCAGCTCTGTCCCGAAAAGGGACCATGTTCCGCAACTCAGGAAGATAAAATCTTCTTCCGATGCAGGTACGGCAACAAGCGCGCACTGCGTATCATGTCCGGCCACTGCCATCACATCCGTTTTTTCAAGTCCCAGTTCCGTACAGATCTCATCCGTGAGTTCTCCCACCTTTGTTCCGGTAGGAACGATCTCCGGGAAGATATGTTTCGGAAGCCCCAGCGCTTCGATCACTTCATCCGACCATGCACCTTTTCTTGCGTCAAGGAGCTGTGTTGTCGATGCGATAGAATATTCCGCCTTCTTCTCCCCCGTAAGGAAATAATTGAACAGATCCGGCATCAGGACCATTTTATCGGCGCGATCCAGCAGGTCTTTCCTGTTTTTCAGAAGATACAGGAGCTGAAACGCAGTATTGATCTCCATGAACTGATTGCCGGTGATCTCGTAGAATTTCTGTTTATCGATCAGTTTAAAGCTCTCTGACAGCATGCCTTCTGTCCTGCTGTCACGGTAATGAACCGGATTTTCAAGCAGACGTCCGTCTTTGTCGAGGAGACCGAAATCTACTCCCCAGGTATCGATACCGATACTCTCAATACGGCCGCATTTCTTCGCCTTGATCAGCCCCTGCTTGATCTCGAAAAACAGACGGAGCACATCCCAGTACATTGTCCCGTTCAGGATGACAGGATCATTAGAAAAACGATGCAGTTCTTCTATGGAAATCTTTTCTCCGTCGAAGGTTCCGCACATAGCTCTGCCGCCCGAAGCGCCAAAATCAAAAGCCAGCACTTTCTTTTCCATAATTGTCCTCCTTCGATATTTTTGACAAGAGGGCTGAAAGTTTCTCTTTCAACCCTCTCCTTTCCACTCACTTTATATTTCTATATTATCTTCAGGACTATTATTTATACGGTTTGTAAAGTGCGCCGTAGTTTGCGCATGCTCTGTAGTCTGCACCTTCTTTGTCCATTCCGAATGCATTCCATGCTGCCGGACGGAAGATCTTATCCTCCGGTACGTTATGCATAGCAACCGGGATACGGAGCATAGATGCAAATGTGATCAGGTCTGCGCCGATGTGTCCGTAGGAGATTGCGCCATGGTTAGCTCCCCAGTTGTTCATCACATCATAAGCAGACTTGAAAGCGCCTTCCTTGCCATTGCATCTCGGTGCGAACCATGTACACGGCCAGGTGTAGTCAGTACGTTTCCACAGTGTATCAGATACATCTTCCGGAAGAGCTACTGTCCAGCCTTCTGCGATCTGGAGCATCGGTCCAAGACCCTTTACAAGGTTCAGACGTATCATTGTGGCAGGCATCTGCACTTTTGTCTCGAAACGGCTTGAATATCCGCCGCCGCGGAAGTATCCCAGGTCAGCCATGTTCCATGTTGTAGCGTCCATGATTGCTTTCTGGTCTTCCTCTGTTACATTCCACCATTCTTTCATTACACCGTTGCCGTTTTCATCTTTTGCAGCGCCGCTCGCGTCAAGGCAGCAGGCACCGGAGTTGATCAGATGGATGATACCGCCATTCTCTTTTGCAACGCCTTCAAGGTCATATCCTGTCACTCTCTTGACAGCCTCCGGACTCCAGTATGTACGTACATCCGCAAACATCTGAGCGCGGTTTGTAAGAAGTTTCATGAACAGCATGCCAAGTCCGTTGAGAACATCATTCTCTGTAGCGAGAATATACGGCTCGCGGGCTCCATCCCAGTCGAAGGAAGAGTTGAGCATCGCCTCTGCGAAATCTCCGTTCGGATAGAAGTCTGTCCACTGTCTCTGTCCCTGGAATCCCGCTGCGATCGCATTGTGTCCGATTGCTTCTTCTGAGTATTTTTCCGGGAAGTTCTTGTTGCCCTGCATCAGGTCTTTGATGATAACTGCCATCTTTACAACGAACTCAAACTGTTTTTCTTTCTCTTCCTGAGATTTCTGCAGTTCTACCGGGTTCTTGTCAAATCCGATGTGGCATTTCTCTTTTGCCCATGCAAGGGCTTTCTGGTATTCAGCCTCATCGTAGATTTCTTCTGTCATACGGCGGATGATCTCAACCTCGTCAACAGACTCAACGCGCATGCCGAGGTAGGACTCGATGAAATCCTGGTCGATGATAGAACCGCCGATACCCATTGTGACAGATCCGATCTGCAGCCATGATTTTCCTCTCATGGAAGCAGCCGCAACCGCTGCGCGCCCGAATCTCAGCAGCTTCT
>DWVT01000165.1 GCA_019120075.1 Candidatus Mediterraneibacter excrementigallinarum | reverse complement strand
AATAAAGCAGAGCCAAAGAACGGCAGGAAGGAGAGGGGATTTATGAAGATCGACAGGATTCCGGATACAAAGCAGCAGTGGTTCAAAGAGGCAAAATATGGACTCTTTATCCATTGGGGACTTTACTCGCTCCTTGCAGGAGAGTATAAGGGAAAAAAGACAGATCATATTTCAGAATGGATCATGAACAGTCTGGGGATCCCGGTTGAGGAATACGAAAAACTGGCAGATCAGTTCAACCCAGACCACTTTAATGCAGACGAGCTTGTTCGCAGGGCAAAAGAAGACTGGGGGATGAAGTATATCGTATTCACTTCCAAGCATCATGAAGGTTTTGCCATGTACCATTCTCAAATCAGTACCTATAATGTAGTGGATGCCACACCGTGTCACAGAGACATTGTGAAAGAACTGGCGGATGCCTGCAGGAAATATGGGATAAAATTCGGGCTCTACTATTCACAGGCGCAGGACTGGCATGATCCGAACGGATATGTATCCCATGCCATGAAGACGGAGGATCAGCTTCAGGACGATAATACTAAGAAAGACTTTCAGGCTTATCTGGACAATAAGGTGAAGCCGCAGCTTAGAGAAATCCTGACACAGTATGGTGAGATATGCCTGATCTGGTTCGATACACCGATGGGAATGACGAAAGATCAGAGTCAGGAGTGTATAGATCTGGTGAAATCGATTCAGCCGAATTGCATCATAAGCGGAAGAATAGGAAACCAGCTGGGGGATTATATGACTACAGGAGATAATTTTATTCCGAGACTTCCATATGAAGGAGACTGGGAGGTTCCCGCTACCATGAACGATACATGGGGATACAATAAGGACGACCATAACTGGAAGGATGCTGACAGTATTATTCGACTGCTGGTGAAGATCAACAGCAGAGGCGGAAATTATCTGTTGAATATAGGACCGAAAGGAAACGGAGAAATTCCGAAAGAAAGTATGGAAATCCTTGACAAAGTCGGGAAATATGTGACAGAAAACAGCGAAGGGATCTTTGCCACAGAAAAGATGGATGTTTATCCTTATGAGCTGGACGGCGTGGAGTTTACATGCAAGAAAAAGCGTCTGTATGTGCATGTGTTTAAACCAATGAAACGGCTGGAGATATTAAACTGTGCGAACCATGTGAGCAGGGCGTATTTGCTTCGAGACGGCCGGGATGTTTCCTGCGTGAGCGAGATAAGCTGCGAGGGGGATCCCTGTGTATCCATTGAATTTCCCCGGGATATGCGGAATCAGAGAAACTACTGCGTCTGTCTGGAACTCGAGGAAGAAAAACCTGTATTCGAGCCGTTAAGAGGCTGAAGATAAAAACACAAAAGTAAAAGGAGGAAAAAGATCATGAGAAACAAAGCAAAAAGGATCACAGCGGCAGCGCTGACCGGAGTGATGGCACTGGGACTTCTGGCAGGATGTGGAAGCTCGGGATCGGGAAGCGGTTCAGATTCAGGGGAACAGGTGACGATACGCCTGCTGACACGTATGTCAGGTACATCGCCGCAGGTGGGAATCTGGAATGACATCTTGGACGAATTTAAGGAAAAACATCCGGAGGTAACGATTATAGACGATTCTCAGAGTGATGAATCAGCATATAATAATGTACTGTCAACGGATATCGCATCTGGTGAGATGGCGAATATATTCCGTATCCAGGGAGTAGCAAATCTCGGTGAATATATTGATAATGGCATGATACTTGATCTGCAGCCCTATCTGGATGAAGATCCAGAGTGGGGTGGTGGATTTACGGAAAGTTCCCTTGCTTATTATCAGGTTCCGGGATATGAAGGAACATACGCTGTCCCTGCTGAATCAGGTGTGATCGGTTTTTACTATAATACAGAACTGTTTGAGAAAGCTGGAATTTCTGAATTTCCGGAAACATGGACCGAATTTCTTGATGTAATCGACAAATTGAATGCTATTGATGTGACGCCGATTGCAATCGGAACACAGTCTACATATATGGCGGGCCACCTGCACAACCTGATCTCTTACAGATGGTTGGGGACAGACATTGCAAAACAGCTTGGATCCAGAGAGAAAAAATGGACAGACAGCGATGTGGTGGAGACGCTTCAGTATGTGAAGGATTTAATCGATGCAAATGCGTTTGATCCAAACTGTGCAGGTTTGACAGATACTATGGCACTTACTTCTTTCCAGACAGGAGAAGCGGCAATGATCATCACAGGGCCATGGAATATCAGCGTATTCAGTGATCCGGAACAGACAGCAGTATACGATAAGATTGCATTTGCGAAGTTCCCTTATTTTGAAGAAAAACCGGAGTATAAAGACGAAGATATGCAGACGATGAGTCCATATATGGTGAGTGGCAAATTAGAAGGAGAAGAACTGGATCTGACGCTGGAACTTCTGAAGATGCTGACAGGTCCGGAGGCAACTAAGAGATTTGCGGAAGAGTCTGCGACACTGATCCCGAGAACAGATGTAGAACTGGATCAGAGCAAAATAAATCCGCTTCTTTCAGATGTAATCGCAGAGGGGAATAAGTCTACAGGAATTGCCCAGGATATCTTCGATTATGACCCGCTGACCTCTATGCAGGATAGAACGAGGAACTCCATCGCAAGCATGTTTACAGGAGCAACTCCGGAGGATGCGGCAGCAGAGATTCAGGCAGAGATAGACAGCAACCAATAAGATGACACATGGACCCCGACAGTGATGCTGCCCGGGGTCTTTTCTTCTAAGAAGGGAAAGAACCAAAATGAGAATTAAAAGCAGAAAAACCAAAATGGGAATTTTTCTGTTCATTGTCCCGGCATTACTGATCTATATTGTATTCCAGATTATCCCTATTATTGGATCGGTTTTCTTTTCGCTGGTGGACTGGAACGGAATCGCAGGCTCAAAGATCACTTTTGTGGGAATAAAAAATTATATAGATGCTTTTCATGATCCTGATGTCCTGCTCTCGCTGAAAAATATGGCTAAGATGGTGATTGTAAGTGTGCTGTTCCACACTCCGATCGCTCTTCTGATGGCAGTTGCGATTAATGCAAAATGTAAATGTTACAGACTGTTTAAAGCGTTGTTTTTCGTACCTACGGTGTTTCCGCTTACTGCAGTGGGATTGATGTGGTATTTCATATTCATGCCGACAGGAGCTTTGAATGCCCTGCTGGAGAACATTGGACTGGGCAGTCTGGTAACATCATGGCTGGTGAATGAAGCAACAGCAATGAATACGATCGTATTTGTAAATGTCTGGGCAGGAGTCGGATATTACATGGTTATCCTTCTGGCCGGGCTGACAACGATTCCGGAAGATCTGTATGAGGCAGCGTCCATAGACGGGGCAACTCCTGTGCAGCAGTTTTTTCAGATCACGATTCCAAATTTGAAGCCCATTATTTCTATGTGTGTCATGATGGATATCATTGGTTCGGTAAAAGTATTTGATCTGGTCTTTGCAATGACACAGGGAGGACCGAACGGGCTTACAAACCTGCCTACCACGCTGATGTACAACGAAGCTTTCAAGTATAGCCACTACGGCCTGGGGAGTGCGATCGGTATCCTGATTATGGTTATCTGTACAGTGGCAACCTTTGCCAGCAATTTCGTTTCAACAAAAATAGAAAAGGACGATTAGGGGGTGAGGAGCATGAGCAAAGGCGAAAAAGAGAATAAAAAGAAAAGTGGTATGAAAAAAAAGCTGACGCTGGGAAGAGTGATGATGTATGTACTGCTGATCATAGCAGCGTTTATATTTGCGGCACCGATGCTGTTTACTGTGCTTTCATCCTTGAAGACAAAAGTAGAGATATTCCAGGAGCCTTTTGGACTGCCGGAAGTGATTCAGTGGGGAAACTATATCGAAGCATGGACAGAGGCGAATATGGGCGTTTACTTTGTGAATAGTATAATCCAGTCGCTTGCAACGGTGATCCTTCTTGCTGTGGTGTCTACGATGGCAGCATACGTACTTGCCAGGTTTGACTTTAAATGCAATAAATTTCTGATGCTGTTCTTCACACTCGGAATGATGGTGCCTATGCATACAGTGCTTGTGCCAATCTCCTATCTGATCAGTGCGCTGAGCCTGAAGAATAATATTCCGGCATTGATCCTGATCTATACGGCATTCAGCCTGCCGTTCAGTATTATTGTAGTAACAAGTTTTATGAAGGGAGTCAATCGTTCTCTGGAGGAAGCGGCACTGATCGACGGGGCGTCTTATTTTCAGATTTATAAGAATGTCATGCTTCCGATGACGGTGCCGGCAATCTCTACTATCTCGATTTTTAACTTCCTGAGTGCGTGGAACAACATCCTGTTCCCACTTCTCTTTATTAATGATAAGAAGTTAAAGCCGGTTGCACTGGGACTTCTGAACTTTAACGGGGAGCGCGGAAGTGATTACGGCCCTTTGATGGCGGCGATCGTGATCACAGTTGCATTTCCGCTCATCCTGTACCTGCTTTTCCAGGAGAAAGTGGAAGGTGGACTGGCAGCAGGGGCTGTCAAAGAGTGAGAGACGAAAAAACGATGGAAAAGAAAAAACGTATCGCCTGCAGCATTTTTCTAAATGCTGCAGGGATTATAATCTATGCCACAGGGATTAACAGTTTCGCATCGCCAAATGAGATCGCTCCGGGTGGAGCAAGCGGTCTTGCGATCCTTATAAATCATATGGCAGGCTTTCCCATTGGCCTCTTTGTTTTTCTGTTTAATATCCCTTTTCTTTGGGTGATCATATGGAAAAAAATTTTCCCAACAGTATTTGTGTGGAGTACGCTGGTGTCAACCGCAGGGTTATCGGTAATTACGGACATGATGTCTGCGCTGCATTTTCCGGTATATGAAGGTAATCCCCTTCTGGCATCAATGTTCAGCGGAGTAATGCTGGGAACCGGGCTGGCACTGGTCCATCTGGGTCATTCCAATACGGGAGGGATTTCTCTTGCAGGTCTGATCCTGCAGAAATGCAGTCCCCAGTTCCATGTGGGCAGTGTGATATCTGTATTAAATTTTGGGGTGGTCGTTGCATCTGTTTTTGTCTACAGAAGTATAGACAGCCTGCTTTATGCGGTGGTGACAGTATATATATCCGGGATATTTATGGATCAGATCCTGGAGGGAGCAGAGACAAAAAATCTGCTCATTGTTATCGCGCAGTCCACAGACAAAGTGCGGCAGGTGTTTTTAAATGAACGGGCGGGGATCACCGTGCTGAAAGGGGAGGGGGGATATTCCAGCGAACGGCAGAGGGTTGTTATGTGTGTGACAGGGAAAAAAGAGTCTGAGAAACTGCAGGAAAAGATAAGAAGGGCAGATGATGAAGCGCTCGTCATCGTAACGGAAGCACAGCGTGTGACAGGGAAAAAATTTGCGCGGCTGATGTGACAAAAGGAGAAGTATGATAAGAACAGAGGAAAGATCAGAATCAAAAAACAGGATCATATTTTGCGAAAATGAATCGATCCCAGGGTTCTCAGGGAAATGGACCAGGTTTGGAAGAAAATGGGAATACCGGGCGGCAGTGGGAGACGGTGTTCTCCTATACGTCAGATACCGATCCCGTCCTGCGGTCAGGGATGTTAAAGAGATTATGGCAATGGCAGCAGATTTTATGAAACGAGAGGAAATAAGTGAATATACAGTAGAACTGGCTGCTGTTGCAAAAGCCATGGGGGATTCTGCGATCCGGGCGGCTGCGGAGGGCATATATACAGGATGTTATGAGATCACGCTTCCCGGCAGGGAGAAAAAAGCGATTCCCGAGGTCGCTTTTTCCGGAATATCGGATACAGAAAAGGGAAAAGAATGGCTTGAGGAGGCGGTGTGTCTTGCCGAGACACAGTCCTGGGTGAGAGATCTCGTCAATGCCCCGGGAAATCTTCTGCAGCCGATGGATTTTGCGCGGACAGTTATTGAAAAAATGGAAGATGTCCCGGTGGAATGTGAACTTCTGGTATATGGAACGCTCAATGATATGGGAATGCATGCGTTGACCGCTGTGGGAGCAAGCAGCGAAAATCCGCCCTGTATGCTGGTGCTGCGCTACAGAGGTGCAGAGGACAGCGGGGAAGTGACGGGGATCATTGGAAAAGGAGTTACCTGTGATACAGGAGGATACTGTCTGAAATCCGCAGACTCCATGTATGGGATCAAAGGAGATATGGCAGGCGGCGCTGCAGTTGGAGGAGCGATTTATGCTCTTGCCAAAAACAGGATACGTACGAATCTGACGGCAGTGATCCCTATGTGTGAAAACCGGATCAGTCCGACGTCACTGGTGCCTGGAGATGTCATTGATTCATACGGAGGAAAACTAATCGAGATAAGAAATACAGATGCAGAGGGGCGGCTTATCATGGCTGATGCCATGGCATATCTTGTAAAAAATGAAAAGGTAAACAGAGTGCTGGATATCGCTACGCTGACCGGAGCGGTGGTATCTATGCTTGGATTTACAACGGCCGGAGTGATATCGGATGATGAGCAGTTTTTCTCAGATTTTATGAAAGGGGCCAACAAAAGCGGAGAGAGATACTGGCGTCTGCCATTTTTCGAGGAACAGGAGGAAATGCTCAAAAGCGAAGTGGCGGATATCCGGAATCTAGGAGAAAGTTATTGCGGAACGATCACGGCAGGGCTTTTCGTCCGGGCATTTGCAGAGGGAAAGCCCTGGCTCCATCTGGATATTGCAGGGACTGCATGGACTGACAGGGCGTTTTATCAGGGACAGCCAAAAGGAGCAACGGGAGCGGGGATGACCAGCATCTACCATATGTTTGCTGCTGAAGCGGAAAAAGAAAAAGCCTGCGGATGAAAAAAGGACGCAACAGGAGGTAACTCATGTTTTCAAATGAGACAGAACAACAGATTGAACAACAGTTTGCAGATTTTGTACAGAAATTTCCAAAACTCGGGAGCGAGGTCAGTGACAGGATAAGAATGTGTGGCACGAGTCTGGGAGAAGCGGAAGAAGCGATATCAGTGGACGATGTACAGTGCCTTCTCAGGTATCTTTATGCAAATATGCCTCTCAGTGACGCGGTGAACTATCCGTTTGAAACTTTTCTGGAATACGCGGAACACGGCGCAATGCTCCTGAGAGATGGAGCCCGGGACTGGAAAAAAGAAATTTCTGAGAGAAAAGGAGAAGAACGTAAAAATACGGAAGAACTTTTTCTTGAATGTGTTGTATTCCACCGGGTAAATACAGAGGGGATAACACCCTGCAGGAGACTTTTCTATAAGCAATTGAAAGACAGGGTTGCCGGTAAGAGCCTGAAAGATGCCATATTGGAGGTAAATTACTGGTGTGCGGAGGAAGTGACATATCAGTGCAGTGATGACCGTACTCTGTCTGCAGAAGCCGTGTACCGGAGCGGGACCGGACGGTGTGGGGAGGAATCGGTCTTTGCAGTCAACGCACTGCGCAGTGTGGGAATCCCGGCAAGACAGGTGTATGCGCACAGATGGGCGCATTGCGATGATAATCATGCATGGGTGGAAGTATGGTGTGAAAGTAAATGGCACTATCTCGGAGCATGCGAACCTGAGGAAGTGCTGGACAAAGGCTGGTTCACGGGCGCGGCTTCCCGGGCGATGATGATAAATTCCCGGGTTTACGGAAATCAGAAAAAAAATGGAAAAACTGCAGTGGAGAGCTGTGACATGACAACGGCTTACCCGGAACTTGAACGTTATGCCCGTACAGTAGAGTTCTCTGTCCAGGTGGAAGATGCAGAAGGGAAGAAGATACGGGGAGCAGAAGTGTCCTGTGAACTTCTCAACTATGCGGAACTTGTTCCGGTCATTCGGGGGATCACGGATGAGAGAGGCATATTTAAGATGAAAAGCGGTGCAGGAACTCTGATGATCTCTGCGCGGGCAGGAAATCTGGAAGGAAGCTGTGTCGTGGATCTTCGCAGTGAAAGAAAGTGCAGGATTATTGTGACAGAAAAGGATTCATTTTACATGGATGATGAGTGGGTCAGTTTCGATATGAATGCTCCGGCGGAAGATCCGGATCTGTTTCAGACAGGGTTTTCTGAAAAAGAAGAGAGAGCGACAGAGAAAGGCAATGCGGTTTCCCGGGGAGAAAAAAGGAAGGCGCAGGCACTGAAAAGATACGAACATAAGATGGGAAATCTTGGAACTCCGCTGGGTAATACGGCTGAGATCCGATGTTTCCTTGAAGAGATGTCCGGAGATATATATTGGAAAAGAATCCTCATTGAAGATCTTTTGGAAAAGGATCTGAAAGACTGTACTGCAGAAGTACTGCAGGATCATTTTACGGATGCAATGAGATGGAAATCAGAGTTTCCTGACCAGATTTTCCGAAAATACATCCTGGCGCCCAGGATAGAAAAGGAGCAACCCAGTGCATATAGAAAAGCGGTCAGAGCATTTTTTTCTGAGACGGAAAAAGAAGCGTTCAGAAAAGCGCCCGGGGAGATAAGAAAATGGATCGATGATCACATTCAGGAAAAGACGGGACAGGAGTATCTGGAACTTATTACAACTCCAGAAGGGATGTTGCGATATGGGTATGGAACCGAACGGTCAAAAGAAATTCTGTTCGTCGCAATATGCCGGACACTTGGAATACCGGCAGAGCTTGATCCTGTGGATGGAAAAGCATATGCTCTTGGAGAATCATCACATCGCTCTGTATCTGTCCGGTTCCAGGGCAGGAATGGAGAAAAATGGAGTTACGGCCAGAACTGGACGGTCAGCCGAAGAATATCCCATGGTTGGAAAACTATGAATTTGAAGGAGAATCTGAAAAAGGACGGAACGGTTCTTCTGCAGGAAGGGGAATATCGTGTGATCACGACAAACAGGCTGCCGGGAGGAGACCAGTTTGCTTCAGTGATGCGTTTTCAGGTAACAGAAGGAGAAGAAAAAACTGTTTATCTTAAGATACGCAGTGCAGATGTGGATGACATGCTCATGAATATTCAGCTTCCGGATTTTACTCTGGAGAGAGAAAATGGAGAAGCAGTGTCGATCCAGAAGCAGGTAGATTCGTACGGGGCGCAGGTTTTTATATGGCTGGATGCAGGAAAAGAACCATCAGAGCATATTTTAAATGAAATTCGGGAAAATGCCGATGAGTTCGCTAAATTGGGGAAAAGTCTCAAATTTATTTTCGGAAACAGGAGCGGAGTTGGGGACGCTACATTCCGGGAAACAGTCGAGACTCTGCAGGAAGCCGAGATATATCATGATGTGCACAACAGAAATCAGGAAATTCTTGCGCGAAGAATGTACAAGGATCCCGGGGCACTGCCTTTTCTTCTTGTTGTGGATAAAAATATGACAGGGGTCTACGCGGAAAGCGGGTATAATGTTGGAACCGGTGAGATGTTGCTTCGTATTATGGCTTTACGCGGGTCTGAGTGAGAGGATAAAGAGAGGAGATGAAAAAGATGATGATAAACAAGAGACAGATACACCTTGATTTTCATACAAGCCCTTACATTACAGAAATTGGAAAGGAATTTTCACCGGAAGAATTTGCTTCAACACTGAAGCGGGCTCATGTAAATTCTGTGACATGTTTTGCCAGATGTCATCATGGGTGGATGTACTATCCATCGAAACGAAATCCGGAACTGATACATCCTCACCTGGAAAATAAAAACCTCCTTTTGGACCAGATCAGGGCGTGTCATGCCCAGGGAATCAAAGTGCCGGTGTATACTACTGTGCGCTGGGATGAACGGATCATGAAGGAAAAACCGGAATGGCTTTGCCGGGATATGGAGGGGCATCCGGTGGATATGGGCGGGGTTCCGGAACCGCATTTTTATTATGGAATCTGTCTGAATAGCGGGTACAGAGATTTTTTTAAAGAACATCTGGAAGATATTATTGATGTAATTGGAGAGGAAGAACTGGATGGAATATTTATGGATATCGTAGTAGAGACAGAGTGTGCCTGTGAGAATTGCCGCAGTAAGATGAAAGCCAGGGGTATGGATGTTGATAACAGGGCTGACCGGGCGCGCTTTGCCGCAGATACTCTTTATGAATTCCGGACAGAAATCTCAAAGTTGATCCGTAAAAGGGTACCTGATGCGACAATATTTTTTAATGGAGGAAATCCGGATAAGCTGATGAAACGCTCTGCCGGAGCATACAGTCATCTGGAACTGGAATCTCTTGCAAGTGGGAAATGGGGATATGACTATTTTACTATAGCCTCCCGGTATGCGGGACATTTTGGGAAAAAGATGCTGGGGATGACTGGAAAGTTTCACACTTCCTGGGGAGATTTTCATTCCCTGAAGAATCTGCCGGCACTGGAGTTTGAGTGTTTTCACATGCTCGCTATGGGTACAGGCTGCTCGATCGGAGATCAGCTACATCCATGGGGAAAACTTTCACAGGCTACATATGATCTGATCGGTAAAGTATATAAAAGCATAGAAGAAAAAGAGCCATATTGTAACGGAGCTATTCCCAGAGCGGAAGTGGCGGTACTCTATACACATGAAAATCGCAGTCCGGTCATCGACGGGGACGGGCTTCAAAGGTCTATGGTGGGAGCCTGCCATATTCTTCAGGAACTGGCGTATCAGTACACCATCATTGATTCGGAGATGGATTTCAGTCCGTATAAAGTGCTGATCCTTCCGGATGAGGTGGACTATGCTGATGAGTTGCTTGAAAAACTTGTAGAATATACGGATAATGGGGGAACGCTGTTTGCAACATTTAATTCTTGTATCGATAGGAACGGAACAAATAGACTGTACGGGATAAAAGATGTCCGGGCATCAGAATATAGCAGAGAGTTTGTCCTTCCAAACAAACGGATCGGGAAAAAACTCCCAGAAGAACCATTTGTAATGTACGAACGGGGAAATGATGCTGAGAGTGTGGACGCGGAGATTATCATGCAGAAAACGGAACCCTGGATGGAACGAAAAGATGGAAGGTTCTGCGGACATCTTCACGCGCCGACAACTTGCAGAGAAAAGAAGATCGAAATGACGAGAAAGGGAAATGCGGTTTACTGTGTACACCCGTTGTTCTCGCTTTACCGAAAAAACGCGCCAAAATGGTGCAAGGAAATGGTTCGGGATGTATTGGAAGAACTTATGCCGGATAAGATGGTTGTACATAATGGCCCGTCAACACTGTACTGTATTCTAAATAGAAAGGATAAGAACACAGATATCCTACATCTGCTTCACTATATTCCGCTTAAAACATCAGAGGATATCTATACGATCGAAGATGTAATACCTCTTCGTGATCTGTCAGTCAGTCTTTTGGCAAAAGAGCAGAATCCGAAAGCAGTACGTCTGGTTCCGGAAGGCATTGAGATTCCCTTTGCTGTAAAGGAGGGAAGATTAAATCTGGTATTAGAAAAGATAAACGGGCATAGAATGATAGAAATTGAATATGATTGATAATTAGATTGGCAGGCGCCTTGATTTGGGATAGGCTATGTTCTGGATGAAGGCGCCTTTTTTGCATTCTTATGTCTCTGGAAGGTATAATGAAAAGAAAGGAAATATGCAACAGAATATTGCTTGCTGTTGGCTTCATATGATGTTATCCTGTCTTTATTCCCGAAAGACGGACACATCAGATCATCGATATGTCCTGCGGGATATCTCTGGCGGAGGACGTTCTGTCCTGTCTGACCGCCGAAGAACAGGTTTCATGCTCTGAGTTCAGAGCGGATTTCCAGTTTTTGTTTGTAACAGATTGAAAAACTGAAAGCGAAGGAGTGATGCC
>DWVT01000164.1 GCA_019120075.1 Candidatus Mediterraneibacter excrementigallinarum | reverse complement strand
TATCCTCCGTCCCGTATGCCACCTTGTGTTCCGGTCTGGTGACCGCTGGCACGTCCGTAACCATCCCGATATCCACCGGGAACAGATCCACGCCGGCGACCTCCGCCATAAGGCAGACGCTGGTTTCCTTCTTCGTAAAGTTTTCCGCTACAATGGCTGTGACTTCCTGCCCGGTCTGAGTGACTCCTTCCGCCACCACACCGTTGTCGGCACACATGATCACAAGTCCTTTTCTGTCAAGACTGTAAACAGGCTTTCCCTTTATCCCCGCAATCCGTATCACCGCATCTTCCAGTTTTCCCAGGCTGAACAGAGGCTTTCCGACCGTTTTCCACCTCTGCTTTGCCTTTTCCATGCTCTCCGCGTCTGCCGGCACGATCTGCTTTAACGCTTCTCTCAGTTTTTCTTCCGCTGTCATCTCATTCACCTGTCTTATCCTAATAATGTTTTTATTTTCTGTCCTGCCGTTTTCTATGTATCAGAATCTGCCGCCAGCTCAATATTTTCCTCCCCAGATCCCGCATCTTCTCACAAATCTCTCTGCGAATCCTCTCATAGACGGAAGATACAGATGAGGATATCCCGCGAACAGATTTCCTTCCATATGAATGCAGTTCCATTTTCTGCGTCCGTCCGGCTTCACGGCAACGCAGTCCTCTCCGCTGTCCGTGCTGTCCCAGTAGTGAAACTCATGTCCCCGGACAGTCTCCCCCGGGAGAAGATATCCTTCTGAGAGGTCTTCTTCCTCCCGGTTTCTGATCTGCACATATCCGAACCGGACCAGTTTTCCTGTGGGATATGTCCTCCCATGTATCCTTCCAACAAGAGAATAGACTGCTCCGTCCCGGTCCTCCATCTCTTCGTGGAGATACATGAATCCCCCGCACTCGGCAAGGCAGGGCATCCCCGCCTCCAGCGCAAACCTCACAGAAGTCAGCATTCCTTTGTTCTCCGCAAGCTCTTTCCCGTGAAGTTCCGGATATCCTCCGCCCAGGATCAGTCCGTCCAGGTTCTCCGGCAGGGCACTGTCACGAAGCGGACTGAAGGGAACGAGATTGCATCCAAGATCTTCCAGAAGGTTCAGATTATCTTTATAGTAGAAACAGAACGCCTCATCTCTGGCAATGCCAAGACGGATTTTTTTCCTGACAGAGACGTGATCTCCGGTCTGATCTCCTACCTTCTCTGATCCTGCTCCGCTCTCGGAATTCAGCACTGCCTTCCCAGCGATCTCTTTCACCAGTTTCAGATCCACCGTCCGGGCAAGGAGATTTCCCGCCTCCTGCATCCGTGCCTTCAGACCGTCCATCTCCTGAGGGGTCACAAGCCCCAGATGCCGGCTCTCCATCCGGAAACAGGGATCCTCCGGCAGATAGCCCGCCACCGGGATATCGTGCCCCATCTTCCTGAGTTCCTCCTCCAGCATCTTCTTCAGCCGGGGATACAGCATATCCGATACCCGGTTCAGAAGGATCCCGCAGACATTACTGTCCTCCCGGAACTCTGCGATTCCCTTCACCACTGCTGCCAGAGAAAGGGACGCGCCCCGGCAGGGAAGCACCAGAAGGACGGGGAGCCCGAGTGTCCTTGCCACATCATAGGAGCTGGCTTTCTCCGAATCCAGCGTCATGCCGTCATAGTATCCCATCACTCCCTCTGTGACCGTGATATCCGCCCCCTCTGTATGTCTTTCATACTCCCGGATCAGTTCCTCTTTTCCGGAAAAGAACAGATCCAGGTTTTTGGAATCAATCCCGAGCACTTCCCTGTGGAACATGGGGTCAATGTAATCCGGGCCGCACTTACACGCCCGCACTTCCAATCCCTGATCCCGCAGAGCCGCCATCAGCGCACATGCCGCCGCAGTCTTCCCGCTGCCGCTGGCCGGAGCAGAGAGAAGGATTCCTCTTCTCTTCTCCATCAGGTGTCCCCCCTCTCTGCAGAGTTCCCTCCTGAGGATATGATATAGACCGGATTCTGTCCCGTCATCATATGGTATCTCCCCAGTTCCCGGGATCTGGACACGGAAAGCTGGGTGATCTCCGGATGCCTCAGCAGTCCTCCTTCAACCGCCTCCATCACTTCCTTCACAGTCTCAAGGGAAATGGCGTTGATGACAATGCGGACCTGACCATTTTTCTCAATGGCGCAGGAGAGGATTTCCTTCAGATTGCCGGAACTTCCCCCGATAAACAGATGGGTGGGGGGGGCCAGTGCCTTCAATACTTCCGGCGCCTCTCCGGAAATGATCCGGATCCCGTCCGTCCGGAATCGTTTCCGGTTCTCCCGGATCAGCTCCAGCGCTTCCGGGTTCTTCTCCACTGCGTAGACCCGGATCCGGTTCCCGCACCGAGCTGCCTCCACGGATACAGCCCCGGTTCCTGCGCCAACATCCCACACTACCGCGTCTTCTGTCAACCTGAGCCGGGCGATGCTGACCGCCCGGACCTCCTCCTTGGTCATGGGGACCTTTCCACGGATGAACGCTTCGTCGCTCACATGGGGCCCTGTCTGTCCCGACGGATAAGGATTCTCGATCAGCACCGTACAAAGTCCCTCCAGATCGTCTGCTGTAAGATCCGATGGCCTCCCTGAAACGATTTTTTCATCTTCGTAAGAGAGCCTGCTGCCGGCATGGACCAGCACATGATCCATCCCGTACTCCAGCAGCCTCTCCAATACTTTCTCACCGCTTCCTGCGCTTCCGAGAAGAAGAAAGGTTTTCCGGTTCCTGTCCACTGTTTGTATAAAGTCCCCATCTTTGCCATGAAGGCTTACAAGAGCAGCGTCCTCCCAGGAAGTCTCCAGTCTGGCGGCAAGATACACTACGGAAGAAATGCCCGGGATCAGTTCCACTCTGCATTCCTCCATCCGTTCCCGGATTTCCGAAGCAAGCTTCTTTGCCCCGCTGTAAAATCCGGTATCGCCGGAGAGCAGCACTCCGATCCTTCTGTACTCCGTGTGCCTCTCAGCATAAGAAACGATCTCAGCCGGACGATATTCCGCCAGCATTGGCCTGGTCTTTCCCTCTTCGCTTCCGACAGACTCCAGCATGCGCTGTGCCCCGATCAGGCAGTCACAGGAGCGGATACATCTCTCCGCCTGCACAGTCATTCCTTCTTCTGTTCCCATTCCGATCCCCACAAGGAAGATCACACGTTCTTTCTCACACATCCTTATATCCCCTCGGCGTCACCATCCTGCCGTTTAGTTCCATCGTCTTCGAATTGCCGATAAAGACCGTTGTAAACATGTCGGTCTGTGTCTTTTTCAGCCGTTCGAGAGTAAGGATCTCATAAGTCTCACCCTCACGTCCGATATTTTTCACGATGCCGCAGACCGTCTCCGGCGCCCGGTGCCTCAAAATGATCCCGCATGCTTTCTCCAGATAGTCCGCGCGTTTTCTGCTGGAAGGATTGTACAGACAGATGACAAAATCTGCCTCCGCTGCGGCATCAAGCCGCTTCTCGATCAGTTCCCAGGGGGTCAGCAGATCGCTCAGACTGATGACTGCGAAATCATGCATCAGAGGCGCTCCCAAAACAGCTGCTCCGCCGGACGCGGCTGTGATTCCCGGAACGACCTCGATCCCGATCTCCGGATAGTCCTTCCCAATCTCACAGATCAAGCCGGCCATACCGTATATCCCGGCGTCCCCGCTGCATACCATTGCCACATCCTGACCTTTCTCAGCCTCCTCAAAGGCCATACGGCACCGGTCAGCCTCTTTGCGCATGGGTGTACTCAGGAACACCTTATCCGGAAACTGATCCCGGATCAGGTCGATATACACTGTATATCCAATGATAACCGGACAGTGTTCCAGCACCTTTCTGGCTTTTATCGTCATCTGGTCTGCGGCGCCCGGCCCCAGCCCCGTCACATAGATCGTGCTCATTGTTTCTTTCCCTCGCTTTCTCCTTCCTGTCCTTCGGCATGAACGGATGCCCTTCTGAATCCGGTGGTAAAAGACGGATCATAAAGCTTCGACCTGTCGTACTCTCCGTCTAGCACTCTCCCTACTACGATCAGCGCGGTCTTTGTCACATTCTCCGCCTCTGCAGTCTCCGCCAGATCAGCCACAGTACACCGCAGCACCTTCTCTTCCGGCCAGGTTGCTTTGTATACAATAGCCGCAGGCGTATCCTCGGGATATCCTCCACGGATCAGCTCTTCGGAAAGCTGCCGGAGCATCCCGGTGCTCAGGAAGATGACCATAGTAGACTGATGGGCCGCAAAACTCCGGATCGACTCCTTCTCCGGCACAGGAGTCCTTCCCGCCATCCTTGTGATCACCACGGACTGTGAGATCCCCGGAAGGGTATACTCTGCCTCCAGCGCAGCGGCAGCGCCACAGAAAGAACTCACACCCGGGCACACCTCATAGGAAATGCCGCACCGGTCCAGTTCATCCATCTGCTCCCGGATTGCTCCGTAAAGGCATGGATCCCCTGTGTGGAGACGGACGATTTCTTTTTTCTCTCTTTCCCCCCGCTCCATCACTTCCATTACCTCTTCCAGGGTCATCTTTGCGCTGTTATAGATCTCGCATTCTTTTCTGCACAGTGACAAAAGGCCGGGATTTACGAGAGATCCCGCATAGATCACGATGTCCGCGGACTGTAACAGCCGCTGCCCTCTCACCGTGATCAGATCCTCGGCGCCCGGTCCGGCTCCCACAAATGTAATCATATCTTCTCTCCTCCTGTGCTTTTTTCTTTTACAATGAGCAACGAGTAATATCCCGCCTGCTCCGGTATCTCTTCCACGGAAAGGTAAACTTTCTCATTTTCCATACCGCAGTTTTCCACCATCTCCGCATCCAGTCCTTTTTCCATCAGGATCTGTTTCACATCCGCCATCTTCCGGCCCGCTTTCATCAGCACCTTCGTCCCCGGAAGTTCCAGTCCTTTCTCAATCTGATAAGATGCAGGAAGAATATGAAGTTCCTGCCGGTTCTCCGCAAGGGATATGTCCATCCGTGCTGCAGCCGCACAGAAAGAAGGGATACCCGGCACAAGTTCCGTGGGATACCCCTTCCTCTTCAGCCTTTTGTGCACATACATACAGGTCGAATAGACGGTGGGATCTCCAAGCGTGAGAAAGACCACGTCCTTCCCCTGCTCCAGTATCTCCGCCACCGCGTCCGCATCCATATCATGAATGTTCCTCAGTTTGTCCTTCTCCTTGATCATCGGCATGGGAAGAAAGATCCGGTCCTTTTTTTCCACCTCCGGCACAGCGCCCCGGGCAATGCCAAATGCCACGCACCGGTCAAGATATTCTTTATACTGACTTTCGGTTCCCGCCTTTTCACAGACAGGCGCCTCCAGACTGTTGTCTGATACCGGGACAGCGATCACGCTGCACTCCCGGATCGCACGGACCGCCTTTAATGTCATCAGTTCCGGATCCCCCGGTCCCACTCCTGCTCCTGTAAATGTTCCGCTCATTTCTTGTCTGTTCCTCCTGTCTTTTTCTCCTGATCTGCCTGTTCATCTGCATAGACTGATGCCCCCTGCTTATCTGCGGATTCCGCCTTCTCCCTGCGGATCCGTCGAAGGAGCATCTCCGCATCCTTTGTGCTGCCAAGGACCCCGTCCTCCAGAGAAAACAGGATTGCTCCGATCGCAAGTCCCTCTCCGGCTCTATGACGAAGATAAAATTCGATCCGGTCCATCACAGTCTCCATCACCTGCTGCAGGACTCCCTTTTCCTTTAAGATCCCGACTGCTTCTTCGGTATTGATGCACTGCATCAGCCTTTGCACAGTCTCCCGGTCTGCACCTGCCATGGCTGCATGGGATGCAAATACTTCCATCCTGCAGTCTGCCTGCCGGGAATGTGTATTCATGACTCCTGCCGCCAGTTTGACAAATTTGCCCACATGACCGATCAGAAGGATCCCCTTCATCCCCAGAAGCCCGGCATCATCAATGGTCTCTCCCACATAATTGCTGCATTTGACTGCCATAAACGGATCCGCCTTGAGAGTCTCTCTTAAGAAATCTGTTCCATAATTTCCCGGGACAACATAGCAGTATTGATGACCGCCATCCCGCAGCATCTTCATCTCAAGCCAGATCGTATCCGTCAGCGCTTTCTCACTCATGGGCTCCACGATCCCGCTGGTCCCAAGGACAGACAGTCCGCCCTCAATCCCCAGTCTGGGGTTGAAAGTTTTTTTCGCCGTCTCTTCTCCCTGGGGAATAGAAATTGTCACCCGGAGCAGATCACTGCAGCCGTATTTCCTGCGGATTTCATTCACCGCTTCCCCGATCATCCTGCGGGGTACTCTGTTGATCGCCGCCTGACCGACATGCTGCTCCAGGCCGGGTTTTGTCACCCTGCCGACTCCTTCACCGCCATCGATAAGAATACCTTCCTCGTCAAAACAGGATTCTGTATCATTACTCTCCCGCTTATCAGGCTCCGCCGCAATCTCCACCCGCGCAAAAACGAGGAGCCCGTCTGTCACATCCGGGTCATCCCCGCTGAATTTGCGCACTGCGCACTCTGCGTATTCTGCTGTTCTTGTAATGCATTCCACATCCAGATAAAGTTCGATTCCCTTCGGGGTCATCAGACGGACATGATCGGTCTGTTCCCCGGAGAGCAGCATCTGCGCGGCAGCTTTCGCTGCTGCCGCCGCACAGCTCCCGGTCGTATATCCCAGCCTCAGACCGGACCGGGTCCGTCCGATATCGGGTTTCATTCTGAAAGTTCCTCCAGCATCTGAGCTGGATTCTCCGCCGCCTTCACTTTTCCGAAGGCTTTCACGATCACACCTTCCTCATCAATAAGATAAGTCGTCCGCACTACTCCCATTGTCTTCTTTCCGTACATGTTCTTTTCTTTCCAGACGTCATACGCCTGGATACAGGTCAGTTCCGTATCGGAAAGCAGCGTGAAAGGAAGGTTGTACTTCTCCTCGAATTTTTTATGAGAAGCAACGCTGTCCTTGCTCACTCCGAGGACCACCGCCCCTTTCTCCGTAAACTGGGGATACAGTTCTCCAAACCCGCATGCCTGTTTTGTGCACCCCGGTGTGTTATCCCTGGGGTAAAAATAAAGGATCACTTTTTTCCCTCTGTATTCTTCCAGTGTATGCATTTCTCCGTTCTGATCCGGCAGTTCAAATTCCGGAGCTTTTGTCCCGACTTCTAACATCTGTTTTCCTCCTTTTTTCAGTTGATCATAAGATCATAGTTGTACTTTTTATAATTTTCAAAGCTGTTGGAGGATATCTCCATATCGCTCCAGAATCCCTTTCTGCATTCTCAAAAATTCAGGGATATATTTCTGCAGAATGATATTTACAAGCCTCTTTGCCGCCTCTCCGTCATAGATATGAGTCATATCGTTTCTGGACTTCAGCATCTCAATCCAGACATCTTCATTAATAAAATCGTACACAGAGTACGCTGCCTTCAGTATCTCTCTGGGCGATCCCGATCTTGCTTCACGACTCCCTTCATAGCGGAGCAATTCTTTCAGAACTTTCCAGCTAAGTTCAAATTGAATAAAAAACTTATCAATGATTCCGCTTATGATAAATTCATTATCAATATCCTCTTCTCCGGCTCTTTTCAGGACTTCAAGATTTGAGTTGAAATTATCAAATTTTTTCATAGATTATTCTCCCTTCCTTTTCAATATTCTCTCTCAGTTCCTGCTGTATACTGCGGTTCAGATCTACGAAATCAAACATGAGAAGAGTCGAAGTCTCCTCATCCACATCCAGAGAAAAATTAATAAAATCTCCTCCCTTTACAGCCAGATCAATATCACTTGTCCTGTGAAAATCTCCTCTGGCACGCGATCCAAACAGGATCACCTTTTCAACCTTATATTTCTCAGCTATTTCACAGATTTCCTGAATAACCTCATCTCTGATCCCTGTCTCGCTCACGGCCTGCTGCCTCCTTTAAGAACTCTGAATTGATTATATCCTGCCTTCAGATTTTGTGCAACCTGCTCATTTTTTCCTGACAGGATGGCGGATCACAGTCTTCAGGTTTTCGGGCTTACACCTTCGCACATCACTCAGATAAATTTCATGATGAAATCTGCAGTCCGAAAAGTCCGTCTCATATCCCTGTTCTTCGATATATTCCTCCATCCTGCGTACAGTATCCGGCTCTTCATCATACGGTCCGATATGCATACACTGCACACACAGTCCCTCTTCATAAGTAAGAAATTCAACCTTGGAAAAATCCATTTCCTTTTTCACTGTTGCTTCTCTGCAGGCCCACTCAAATTCATCTTCTGTCACAAATTCCGGCAGACGGATCAGGGAAATCCACTGAAAGTCCTCCTTACGGGAGTAATCCACTCCCTGCGTTCCTTCCTGCCACCAGAATCCTTCCAGCGGCGGTACCACATAGTCAAAATAACCCTCTATTCTATGATCCCCCCTCTTACTCATTTTGATCGTATATGCCATGCCGTAAAGCAGGCCGATCGCGTTCTTATAATCTCCGCCTTCTTCATTCGGATTTCCCTGTCCCCGGACTGCCAGGAAATTCATCGCAGGGATTTCTATGATCTGCGGCTTCTTTGGCGGAAGGTAAAATTCTTTATACTCTTTCTTGTAGTCAAATGCTGCCATTTACATGCCTCCTCTATCTTGACTTTTTATCTGCGCATGTTTCATCATCTCAAGTCCACATTCAAATGCGAGCGCCATATATTTCTCCGCTTCATTTAATCCGTACTGTGCAAGATCGCGAATCTCCCAGGTGTCGGAGCTTAAGTTATCCGCACCGTACAGGAACTGAATAAAAGGAATTTTCCGATATCTTGCCGCAGCGATCATAGAAGCGCATTCCATCTCTACAGCCAGGCAGCCTGCTTCTCTTCGCTCTTTGATTGCCGGAAGGGTTTCTCTGTAGATTCCGTCTGAAGTCCATGTTTTTCCTTCAACATATGGATAGCCACATCTTTCCAGAACATTTTTTAAGATTCTGACCTGTTCAGGATCTGTCTCAATTTCTTCAGAGGGTACGGCATAGTGGTAACTTGTCCCCTCATCACGCACAGCAGCTACAGGAACGATAATACGCTTTCTTACTTTTTCATCATCCAGCACGCCACAGGAGCCAAACAGCACAAACTGCCGGAAAGTCTTTCACCTTTTCCGTCGTATCACAGGGGTTGAAGAGAGCAGGCTCTGATACTCTGGTCCTGTTGAACACTGTACTCATCCGATATCTCCTCCTTTCATTCCCCGCCTGCTGCCGACGACCTCACTTCAATCAGGTTTCCGTCCGGATCATAAAACCGGACCATTTTCTGTCCCCTGGACAATTCTGTCAGACGATCCACATATTGGATTTCGTCCTCATATCCTTCCAGCCTCTTCGCAAATGCTTCCATATTTGATTCTTCAAAATACAGTTCAGAAGCATTATTCTGTGAAAGGATCCCGCGTCCCAGAGATTTCTGCCATACATCTGCATCCTGAAGGACAAGTCCTTCTGTCAGGATGACGTTTCCCTCCTGCTCCAGGACCGGATCCAGCCCGAACATTTTTTTATAGAATGTTTTCGCTCTCTCAATATCGTGTACTGCGATCAGGATATTTTTCAGCTTCATCTCATCAACCTCCCTGTCTCATTATTTCTATATTTATCCCGCGTCATTTATTCTGCACTTTCTATGTCTTCAATCATAGTCACAAAATATCCGCTGTCTTTATAATTTCCTCTGCAATCTTCTCCGCCGGCTTTTCCGAAACGTCGATCTTTACAGTATCCAGTTCATGATACAGGGGAAGATAATTCACACTCCTGCTGATCACATCCTCTTTCCTCACTCCATCTTCGATATCTTTCGCAAGCCGCTCCCGGAGGGCCTTTTCCGTGCAGACCAGAGATATCTTCACAATTCTGCATTTTTCTGTATCCACCCGGGATATGATCTCATTCAGGATTTCCTGCTGATGCATGACCCAGCAGAACACAATATTCTGATACGCGGTGCAATGAAGGAAATTATTCAGAAGCGTACAGATATTCTCCATGACCATCCTCTTTGTCTCCTCTGTAACCTGAAAGGGATCCATGTCCCAGCACCAGTCACCGTCCAGGAATACACATTTCGAAAGACTTCTCTTCAGAATTTGTCCTACAGTTGTCTTTCCCACACCCATAGGACCTCCGATCAGATACAGTTTCTTGTCATAGCGACTCCCATACTCTTTCTTTGCTTCATCTGTATATTTCCGGACAAACGCTCCCTTTGCCTCCGTGTAACCGTCTCTGTCATGTTCGTATCTTTTCCATAACGACAGCTTCAACTGTTCATATTTCTCTGCAATATCCGTATGCTCATTCAGATAATCCCGGAAATACATTTCGTCATGGTCGCCGGAATACCGCAGATGCAGATGGAATACTTTCTCGGCAAATCCCTGCTCCGTATACCCTTTGTTAAATGACATCCTTTTTTCGTTCTGACTCATACAGATCCATCCGTTTTCACAGAGAATGTCACGAACCTCTCCCATATCTGTTCCCGGCGTCACCTCAATCAAAATGTCCACGATCGGTTTTGACTTGATCTTCCCGATGGCGGTGCTCCCCACATGGCTGATCCGCACCACATTCCCACCAGGAAGGATATGTTCCAACTCTTCCTTTTCTTCCCTGTACCATATCTTCCATTCTTCCCTGTGTTCTGTCAGTATAACAGGAAACAACTGCCACAGTTCTTTCAGATCCATCTCATCCAAACGCCTGCTCATATCGGTTCTCCATTTACTTTCAACATACATATTTTCCTTCATATCATAAAACAAATCTATCGTCAATCACTTCATTCACTGACCCTGTAATGCCCCACAATGTCATTCCGCTTTTCAAGAATATCTTCCTCATAAGACGCCTGGAACCGATCATTATGATGGATCACATAAGAGACTCCGTCGTCATTTCTCTTATCTGAAACAATACCTATATGATTTTCAAAGATCACAATGTCTCCCCCCTGCCATTCACTGATCTCATAGGGATCTGTTGTGAGAGAAATAGCATGCCGGGCAAAATACACTTTAAGATTCTTTACTCTGCGGAAATCGATATTTATATCCGGCTCATCTATGCCATAAGCCTGAGGATCTGAAATTATATCTTCATTCACCAGTTTCATAAGATCATATCCTGCATTTTTCATGGCATATGCCACTACATCCGTACAGACACCGTATTCGTCATCAGGATATCCTGTATCGTAATATTTGCTTTTATATATTGGATTTGATGAAATGTATTTTCTCGCCCCCTGCAGAATATCTGTCTGATCATCAATCCCGTCTCCATCCATATCTACGGAGCTGTGGAAATCAGAAATATCAAAGTCCTTATTTTCCAACGCATCCACCGGAGCACTGCTTGTTCCTATAAAATAATAACGGAAGTGATATATAGATAAAATTGCTGTCAACGTCAGAAGCAGGATTGCTGCTATAATAACCGTTTTTCGTTTGGACAATCAGCACGCCTCCTCTTTGATCATAAACCTTCCGAACTCCTGTGTTTTAACTGTTGTTATCTTAACATTCTCCTGTTGCCCCGTAAAGTACAAATCATTGTTCGAAAAAATCAAGTGTCAGTATCCACAAAATTTTTGTGTATTTTTTGTGAACTATTTGTGTTTAAAATGTGTATTTAAAAATTGTCGCACAACTCATACAGCGTTATAATAAATGTATCTTGAATTTTCCAAATGAATGGAGGTATGAACTTATGGGAAAAAGGAAAAAGAAACTTGCTGTTCTTCTCGCAGCCGCCATGACGGTAACGATGATGTGTGGGATGACAACGTTTGCGGCACCAGAAAGTGGAGAAAGTGACCCTTCTGCAACCGAACCGCCTGTAGTTGCTGAGATTTCTGAGCCAGGTGGTTCTTCAAATCAAGAGCCTGCCATGCTAACGCCAAAGGCTCTCGAAGCGCCAGCGCCAGAGACTCCTAAAGCATCGGAGACTCCCGAAACTCCAGCACCAGAGACTCCCGAAACTCCAGCACCAGAGACTCCCGAAGTGCCAGCACCAGAGACTCTTAAAACACCGGAGACTCCTGAAACTCCAGACTCCGATGTTCCGGATAACCCGTCTTCACCAGATCAGAACAATGATATCGGAGACGGTACAACTGATCCGAATGCCGAGAATGACACTCCCAATTCAGAAGATATTTCAGATGAAGACATTCTGGATGAAGATATTCCGGATGAAGACATTCCGGATGAAAATATTCCGGATGAAGACATTTCTGATAATGATGTCATTGTAGATGAATATGTTCCCGAACCTTCTGTAGTAATGGGAAGCGACAATGAAGAAGAACCCTATGTTGAACTGGATCAGTCCGATGACTTTGTCTCTCTCGGAGAAGGTAAAGGATCCTATCAGTATACAGAGGGAAAGCTCGTCCTTAAAGATGTGAATATTGAACTTGGCGAAAAGTGGCTTCCGGGTCTCAGTATTACAGGAACTATCGTTATAAATCTTCAGGGCGATAACTATATCTCAAGTAAAAGTGACGGTATCAATGTTTTCTATGGCGACCTGACGATTAATGGTGATGGATCCCTCACTATTAACTGTACCGGTGACGTAGGTGATGGAATTTACGTCAGTGACGGTTCGCTTACAATCGACGGAGCGAAAGTAACTGTTAATACGGAAACCAAGTATGGTTCTGACGCTATTACAGTATATGACGGTGATGTAAATATCATTAACGGTGCTGATGTAACTGCAAACGCAAAGATAACCGGTGATGAAGCCAAATATGCTTCTGTTTACGGCATCCATGCATGGAATGGTAAAATCAATATCAAAGATTCTAACGTAACAGCAAAGGCAGATGGAAAAATCTCACTGGAAGGCGAAATGAAAGACTGGATCAGACAGAATGGTGTAGGATTATATTCTCAGTCTTATGATATTTACTCACCTGATTCTGAAACAGCAAGACCGGCCGGCATTGTGATCGACAATTCAAATGTTAATGCAAGCGGAAGCTTCGCAGCTATGCTGGTGATCGGCAAAGACGGAACGATCACGATCAAAAACAGCTCGATCGTTGCTCCTGACGACGCAAATATCCGCGCACTCATGGCAACAATCGCGGACGATCCGGATGCTGCTGCAGTACAGATCGGTGCAATCCTTGCCAAAGGCGAAGGACCGGTAGACCTTGACGCGATCATGGAAGAATATTACCGACTGCTTGACGAAGGCGACGACGCGGCACTGGCAGAGTTCCTTACTTCAATCCTTGACAACACTGTAAAAGATGTGAAGATCGTAAGAGATTCCGAGCTTGTAACAGCCGAGAAATCCGTATCTCTCACACCGCAGACAGGCGACAGTTTCCACGCTGAGACTCTTCTTCTGGTTCTCGCTGTATCCGGATGCATCTGCGCATACCTGATCAGAAAGAAAGTTATCGCATAGTCAAACGGAACTGAACTTATAAATATCTTTATACACAATCAGCCTTGCAGAAAGACCTGCAAGGCTGAACCAGTATATATATCTTTTCAATTTCCCGTATATCGTAAAATTTTCAGAGCTTTACGCTCCAATCATCAAATTCATAAATCCCGCTGCCATGACAGAGCCTGCCTTCTTTCTTCAGTCTACTGAACTCTTTTCGCATACGTGACATAATCTCCGGATGTATATCCATCGAGTGATGTCCCGGGAACAGTTTCTTTACAGACAGAGGCTCCACCTTTTCCAGTGAAGCGAGATACGCTTCCGGATCGGTGGACGGATAGTCTGCATACAACATCCCCTTATAGATAAGATCTCCTGTAAACAGATATCCCCTTTCCTTCTCCCAGAAACACATATGTCCCGGAGAATGTCCGGGCGTATGAATTACTTCGATCCTCCTGCCCCCGATATCAATGATATCATGGTCTCCCAATACTTTCGAAGGTATTCCCTGAAACACTGTGTATTTATCTATGTTGAATTCTACCGGCAGTTCACACCGATCCATGATCATCGCTTTTACTGCTGCTTCCGGAAGGGGAAATTTTCCATTGATTCATTCCATTTCCGCTGAATGTACGCCAAACTCCGGGAAGCATTTCAGACCGCCGATATGATCCCAGTGGACATGCGTGACCACAGCGGTCACGGATTTTTCTGTCAGCCTTTTCACTTCATCATAAATATTGGAAATTCCAAGCCCGGTATCAATCAGCAGGCTTCTTTTTGTTCCGTTCAGGAGATAGCAGTGTGTCTCCTCCCAGTGGCGATATTCACTTATGACATAAGTCTCATTATCAATCTTTTCTGTATCAAACCATTCTGATATATTAACGTTCTCCATATAACAATACTGTTTTTATGTAATTCATTCTTTCATAAACTTGTTTGTCTTTTCTTTACCTCACAGATCAATGCTTTGATCATTCGCTCAGAATCCTGTTTTACATGGCTTTTATGGAAAGAAGGGCGGTATATTTTTCCTTCTGTCTCAATTTCCAGACAGAAACAACTGGTTCCGTACAAATATGTCCTTTTTATCCTCATTGCTGTGATCCTGTCAAGCCGGATCACTCTCAGCACCGCTCCGGTCACGATCAGAAGAAAACTTTTCGTTACATATGCGGAAAAGCCTCCCGCCTGAAAGCAAATGCTGTCCGTGAGCTCCGACTCTGCTCTTTCAAGATCTCTCTGAGAGAGCCCTCTGTAAATCAACCGAGCCCACAACAGCAACACGATCAGAAGAACTGCTATTATAAAAAGGACTATTGCCACTCTCCATTCCTCTGCAAATACAATACACATCAATGACATCATCAATGCGATAATGATTCCCATACAAAGAAAAGCACTGCATATACTCCTGATCCTGAGTCCTT